>CAUWNG010000177.1:0-1527 GCA_963560005.1 uncultured Clostridia bacterium | reverse complement strand
TTTCACGAACAACTCTTTCTAATCTTGTTAAACCAATTCTAAATTGATTTTGTAACAATTCTCCTACACATCTTACACGTCTATTTCCTAAATGGTCAATATCATCAATATATCCTAAATCATGATCTAGATTTAGCAAATAATTTATTGAAGCTATTATATCCTCGTTTGTAATATGTTTTGGTACTAATTCATCATATCTTTCTTTTATAATATCATGTAATTTACCATTTTCTGTTGTTTCTACTATAGATTTAAGTACTGACAAATTGACATATTCTTTTATATGTAAGTCTGATAAATCAACATTAGGTAAATATTTATGAATATTTACTGTTCCATTACCTATTACTCTTACCTTTTTATCTGCTATTTTTAAATCAACTATATTTATTCCTGCATTTTGTATATTTTCAGCTGATTCTTCAGTAATAGTTGCATCTTTCTCAACTAAAACTTCTCCTGTTTCTGGATCAACTATATTATCAAATGCTATTCTTCCAACAATTCTAGTAGCCAAATTTAACTTTTTATTAAATTTATATCTTCCAACTTTAGCTAAATCATACCTTCTAGGATCAAAGAATAGGCCATTAAATAAATTCCTTGCAGCATCAACTGTTGGAAGCTCTCCTGGTCTTAATTTTTTATATATTTCTATTAATGCTTCATTAGTTGTTTTTATTGGATCTTTATCTATTGTTGTTTTTATTTTTGCTTCTTCTCCAAAAAGCTCTATAATTTGTTCGTCTTTTTCAATACCTATTGCTCTTAGTAAAGATGTTACAGGTAATTTTCTTGTTCTATCTATTCTAACATAGAACATGTCATTTCCATCTGTTTCATATTCTATCCACGCACCTCTAATAGGCATAACAGTAGAAGTAAAAATCTTTCTTCCTGTTTTGCTGTCAAACTCAGACGCATAATAACAACTTGGTGAACGAACTAATTGACTTACAACAACTCTTTCTGCTCCATTTATAATAAATGTTCCACTATCTGTCATTAATGGAAAATCGCCAAGGTAAATTTCTTGCTCTTTAATTTCTCCTGTTTCTCTATTTATTAATCTTACTTTAACATGCAATCTAGCTGAATATGTTGCATCTTTTTCTTTTGCTTCTTCAATTGTGTATTTTGTTTTTTCTTCCATATAGTAGTCTAAAAATTCTAATACAAGATTTCCAGAATAATCAATTATAGGTGAAATATCTTTTAGTACTTCGCCTAATCCTTCTTCTAAGAACCATTCATAAGAATCTTTTTGAACTTTAATAAGATTTGGTATTTCGATTGAATCACCAATTTTTGAAAAAGTTTTACGTACACATTTTTCGTGTTTTACGTCTTTTACCAAAAAAATCACCCCTAGAAAAAATTAAAGCAGATTTTATATATAATGTTTTAAAAAAGTCCTTCTTGTCATCAAAAACATTTTATTTTAAAAACAATCCCACTGCTTTAAAGATATTTTAAAATAATTGATTTTGCGCAATTCCTCTTTTTTAAATTAACATAATAAAC
>CAUWNG010000176.1:0-1529 GCA_963560005.1 uncultured Clostridia bacterium | reverse complement strand
GGTTGGGACATTTTCTTATTTCATTACTTAAGACATTATCACATTTCTTTCATAAATATTCATATAAAAGGAAAAATTTAGTTGACAAATACTTTGTTTTAGTATATAATAATAAAGCATGTATTTGGCGATGAAGTAAGATGTGGCTACAATTATGTTATTAATGTGTAATTGGAGGGAACTCTTATGGAGTATGTCGTGGCATAGACCAGGCGGTAAGTTTTAAATAAGCACTTATCCAAGATTATCATGCAACTTGGATTTTTATATAGGTAAAAAAGAAACACCAGGGTGCGTTATAACTTCCGACCATTTATTAAATAATAAGAGGAGGGAAAATTAATGGCAACAAAGAAAGGAAATGCGGTAGCAAGTGAAAAAATTAGAATAAGACTAAAAGCTTATGATCATGTAGTTTTAGAACAGTCTGCTGAAATTATAGTAGATACTGCTAAAAAAACAGGAGCAAAGGTTTCAGGACCTATTCCACTACCAACAGAAAAGGAAATTATAACAATTTTACGTTCTCCACATAAACACAAAGATTCAAGAGAACAATTTGAAATGAGAACACATAAAAGAGTTATAGATATTCTTTACCCAACACAAAAAACAGTTGACAATCTTATGAAAATAGATTTACCAGCTGGTGTTGATATAGAAATTAAATTATAATAAAAATAAAAACAAGTGTTGCAAAAGCAAGACGAAGTTTTCATTTATTGAAAAACCAAGCTGATAAATACATCAGCCAATAGTTAGGAGGAAAATAATAATGAAAAAAGGTTTAATAGGAAAAAAAGTAGGAATGACACAAGTTTTTAATGAAGAAGGAAAAGTTATTCCAGTAACAGTTATAGAAGCTGGTCCATGTACAGTTGCACAATTAAAAACTGTTGAAACAGATGGATATAATGCAGTGCAATTAGGATTTGGAGAAATTAAAGAAAAGAAAGTAAACAAACCAGAAAAGGGACATTTTGCTAAAGCAAATGTTACACCAAAAAAATATGTAAGAGAATTTAGATTGGATTCTTTAGAAAATATTAATATTGGTGATGAATTAAAAGCAAATATTTTTGAAGCAGGAGAAAAAATAGATGTTCAAGGTGTAACAAAAGGAAAAGGTTTCCAAGGTGTTATTAAACGTCATGGACAACATAGAGGACCAATGGGACATGGTTCTATGTATCATAGAAGACCAGGTTCAATGGGATCAACATCTACACCAGGTAGAGTTTTTAAAGGTAAAAAATTACCAGGACATACAGGACATGAAACAGTAACAATTCAAGGTTTAGAAATTGTTAAAATAGATTTAGATAAAAATGTAATATTAGTAAAAGGTAGTGTACCAGGTGCAAAAGGTACAGTACTAAAATTAAAATCAAGTGTTAAACAAAAATAATAAGGAGGGGAAATAAATGCCTAAAATAGACGTATATGATATAGAAGGTAAAAAAGTTAAAACTTTAGAACTTAAAGAAGAAATATTTGGTATTGAACCAAATGAAGCAGTAGTACATAGT
>CAUWNG010000175.1:0-1543 GCA_963560005.1 uncultured Clostridia bacterium | reverse complement strand
AAAAGCAAAAAGTGTAAAAACTATAATAAAGCAACTAATACTTTAAAGAGGTGATACAAAGGAGAAAAAAATTAGAGAACGAAAGATAAAGAATATTTGTGAAATGTAAAAGTGAAAAAGATATTCATCTTTTTTTTATTTATAATGAAATTTAGAAAAATACATGATATAATACTAATTGTTCAGAGATAATTAAATTTGGCAGACGGTGTCTGCTAAATTGGGAAGGGAGAATATGAACGAATTAGAAAATATAGATAATATTAATATTGACGACTTGTATAATAGAATAGTTACATTGATTGAAAAGGCTAAAATGAATGTAGCAGTAAAAGTCAATAATGAAATGACATTTTTGTATTGGAATATAGGAAAAGACATAACAGAAAATGTACTTAAAAATCAAAAGGCAGAATATGGAAAATCTGTAATAAAAAAATTAAGTCAAAAATTAGTTATAGAATATGGTAGAGGTTATAGTACAAGAAATATATTTAGAATGCTAAAATTTTATGATTATTTTCCTGATATTGAAAATTTGTCGACATTGTCGGCAAAATTGAGTTGGTCACATTTTGTTGAGCTATTGCAAATACAAGATAAACTTAAAAGAGATTTTTATGCCACAATGTGTGCAAATGAATTTTGGGGAGTACGAACATTAAGGGAAAGAATTGGGTCAGCACTATTTGAAAGAACAGCCATATCTAAAAAACCAGAAGAAACGATAGTAAATGATTTACAACTATTAAGCAAAGAAAACAAAATGACTACAAATCTATTTTTTAGAGATCCATATATATTAGATTTTCTGGATTTAAAAGATACATATAGCGAAAAAGATTTAGAAAATGCGATTTTAAGCGAATTAGAAAGGTTTATTCTTGAAATGGGAAATGATTTTGCATTTTTGGCTAGGCAAAAGAGAATAACAATAGATGGTGAAGATTATTATATTGATTTATTGTTTTATCACAGAAAAATGAAAAGATTAGTAGTTATTGAATTGAAGTTAGATAAATTTAGACCAGAATATAAAGGACAAGTCGAACTTTATTTGAAATGGCTAGATAAATATGAAAAAGCAGAAGGAGAAGAAACTCCAATTGCAATAATATTATGTGCTTCTAAAAATGATATGATGGCAGAATTATTAGAATTAGACAATAGTGGAATACATGTAGCACAATATTTAACAGAATATGTGCCAAAAGAAATATTACAGCAAAAGTTTATTGATAGTATAGAAAAAGCAAAAATACAATTAGAACAAAGAAAAAATATTGAAGAAGAGTAGTGATTAAATTTTGCCGACATTGTCGGCAAAATTTAAAAAAATGAAGCTTTAGATTTAGAAATAAGTTTAAGGCTTATTTTTATGGAAAATTTTTATCTACATTTAAAAGATATAAAGTTATACTAAAAACAATTTTAAAAGGTTAAAAATTAAAAATAAAATCAAAAGAAATTGATTAAAAGTAATTATTTAATATATAAATATTGTATATTTTTCATATAAAAAAATATATATTAAATAATATAA
>CAUWNG010000174.1:0-1569 GCA_963560005.1 uncultured Clostridia bacterium | reverse complement strand
TTCAAAATCTATTCCATCTATTTTTCCAGTAATTAACAAATCATCTTTTGACATTTCATTTAATACAAGATTAAATCCATTAATATTTATTATTCCAATATAAGTGCTTACTCTTACATAAAATTCTTCATATTCTAAAACTGCTTTATAATTTTCTATTAATAATTCATTAAATCCTGTTACAGTAATTTTAGGCTCGTTAGAATAAATTTCTTTTGGCATTTCTAAAATTTTATTAAACTTATTTTCTTTTTTATACCTTTTTCTCATAAATACCTCCAAAATAAAAATTAATTTTTTCTAGCCTAAAAAATAGTTTTTAAACATTCCACACAAATTATATTTCAAATTCATCCAACGATTTAAATTCATATCCATTATTTTTAATTTCTTTTATACAATAATCTAATATATTTGCATTATCTTTAGAAGTTCCATGTAGTAATAAAATTGCTCCATTATGTATATTCTCCATTATTTTGTTTTTTCCATATTCTTCTCTTCCCTGTTTATTATTATCCCAATCATCATAAGCAAATGACCACATTACTGTTTTATAACCTAATTTATTTGTATATGATACAGAAGCTTCACTATATTCTCCTTTTGGTGGTCTAATATATTTCATTTCATAACCAAATTTTTCATAAATAGCTGTATGCAAATCCATTACTTCTTTTTTTATTTGTTCTTCTGTAAGCTCTGGTAAACATTTGTGATTTACTGTATGATTTCCAATTATATGTCCGTCATCTATCATTCTTTTAACTAAATCTGTAGCAGTATTTAAATAATGCCCTGTTATAAAAAAAGTGGCTTTTACATTATTTTCTTTTAAGACATCTAATATTTTTTCTGTATATCCCCCTTCATATCCCATATCAAATGTTAAATACACAATTGATTTATCTTTATTTCCTAAACATATTCCTCCTTGTTTATCCATTATTTGTTTATTTACTGTTCCCAAATCTGGTTGTTCATGGTTTTTTACTCTCTTTATTCCCCAGCCTATTTTGCTTGTACTTATATTGGTCTTTGCACTTACTTGAGAAGTTATATCTTTTTCTTTCTTATTTATCTGTACAACCGAAAAAGTAAATATTAAAGTTAAAAATATTGATGAGAAAATTAATATTCTTTTTTTATTTTTAAAATTCATTTTTTCCTTCCATCCTTTTCTATTTTGTTTAATATTATGAATTTATTTTTTAAAGTATTACTCATATTAAAAAAGTTTTTTAACATACCAAAATAAGACAAAAATTTAAATTTTATTTTTAAATCATAAGAAAGGTGTGCGTTAGCGAAAGCAAAGCTTTCGACGCACATATATGCATTTCGCTCCGCGAATATGCACCTACTAATGAAACCTAACCTTGTTGTATACGGAAAAATCGCTAAAAACATTGAAATATCAAAGAAAAAATCGTTTTTTCCTATACAAGAACAAAAGAGGCATAATTAATATATTTTAACATTTTAAATAACTTTTCATGCCTCGTCTTTGTTCGCCTGCCAAATTTTATGAAATAAAATTTGTGTAGAATATTTAGCGAAGCTTTTTAT
>CAUWNG010000173.1:0-1593 GCA_963560005.1 uncultured Clostridia bacterium | reverse complement strand
GTAAAAGAAAGCTATATTATAAACGCAAGTAATAGGCATTATTAATAGTGCCTATTATTTGCTTTTTTTTGATGTATTTAAAAATTGTTCAAAGATGGAAAAATATAACCAAAGTTTATTTTGCTTAAAAAATTAAAGTAAGGTTAATTAAAAAAGAAGGGAGTGAAGATAGACGAAATGTAAGAAAATAAATATGTGTATAAATAAAAAATAAAATAAAGGAGGAAGGTGTGATGAAAGATAAAAACAAAGATAGCGAAATACTAAAAGAAAGTAGTGATTTAGTTAAGTTTAAAGAAAAATTTAAGCAAAGAAAACGGAATTACATTAATTTCGTTGGTGCTTACAATAGTTATATTAATTATACTGGCTGTTGTTTCTATAAATGTAGTTATGGGAGAAGGGGGACTTATAAATAGAGCAAAACATGCGAAGTTTGAGTCAGAAAAAGCAGCTGCAAGGGAAGAAATAGAAATTGTGCTAGTGGAAGCTGGAACAGAAAAAGCGCTAAATGATGCGTATAATGAAAATGAGTTTTTAAATAAATTTGTGGAAGATAGATTGCAAGGTGTAAGAATAGACCAAGCTGAGATAGCACATAAAGGTTTTATATTTGCCCTAGATAGAAGTGTGCCAAAACTAGGAGAATATATAGGGCAAGAAATAGGACCTGGAATAAGAGAAATAAGAGTAACAGGTAAAACAACAAATAGTATAAGTGTAGAGGTAGATGCAAGAAATGCAACAGGTGGAAAATACACATATTTATATAAAAAGAACTCAGAAGGAGAAGAAGGATGGAAAGAGGCAGCAAAGGAGATAGGAGAAAACACATACACATATGCAGATTTAGCAGAAAATGAAATATATAATTTGAAAGTAAGAATAAAGACATCAGAAGGGGAAGTTGAAAGAACAATAAATGAAACAACAGGAGAATTACCAAAAGGAACAATAACATTTACAAATCCAATATGGCAAGGAGATGGAACAGCAAAAGTTACAATAAACACAAGTGCAACAGGAAATACAATGCAATATATAATAGTAAAACAAGGAGAAAGCACAGAAGGACTACCACAGAAAAACTGGAAGGAAATAACAAGTGGAAGTGAAATAACAGGATTGCATTTTGGAGATACAGTATATGCCAGATTATATGATGGAGTAAATGAAAGTGATTATGCAAGTGTAACTGTAGAAGATAAAACATCACCAACAGTAACAGTAAGTCCAAATGGAGCATCAACAAGTAATAGCATAGCAGTAAGTGTATCAGCGACAGATGGACAAAGTGGAATGAAAGAAAGCTTAACATATACGTATTATATAAAGAAAACAAGTGAAACAGACACAAGCTATAAAGCACCAGCGGGAGCAACAGGTATAGCACAAAACACATACACATTTACAGGATTAGTACAAGGCACAAGCTATGATGTAAAAGTAGAAGTAAATGGAGATAAAGCAGGAAATGTAGGAACAGGAAAATTAGCAAATCAAACAACAGGAAGCATACCAGGAGGAAATGAGGGAATAGTAGAAGGAGCAATAACATTTGGAAATACAACATGGGGAAGTAATAACAAAGCA
>CAUWNG010000172.1:0-1620 GCA_963560005.1 uncultured Clostridia bacterium | reverse complement strand
AAAGCAGATTTTAATATAGAAGAGTTAGTAAGAAATACAATAAAAGAAATAGGTTATGATAACTCAAATACAGATATAGATTATAAAACTTGCAAAATAGTAACAGATATTACTAAACAGAGTCCAGATATTTCTATGGGAGTAGATAATGGGGGAGCAGGAGATCAAGGTATTATGTTTGGATATGCTTGTAATGAAACAGAAAATTATATGCCTTATGCAATAAATTTAGCTCATAAATTGTCTAAAAAATTGACAGATGTTAGAAAACAGGGAATAATTAAATATTTAAGACCAGATGGAAAGACACAAGTTACAGTAGAGTATGAAAATGATATACCAAAAAGAATTGAGACTATTCTTATATCAACACAACATTTAGATAACATAGATATGGATATATTAAAAGAAGATATAATAAAAAATGTAATAAAGCCAATTGTGCCAGAAAATATGATAGATGAAGAAACCAAAATATATATTAATCCAACAGGAAGGTTTGTAATAGGAGGACCATTAGGAGATACTGGATTAACAGGAAGAAAAATAATAGTAGATACTTATGGTGGGTATGCACGTCATGGCGGTGGAGCATTTTCTGGAAAAGATCCAAGCAAAGTAGACAGATCAGCAGCATATATGTTAAGATTTATAGCTAAAAATCTTGTGGCAAATGGTTATGCAAAAAAATGCGAAATTCAAATTTCTTATGGAATTGGAGTAAAAGAGCCATTATCAATATTTATAAATACATTCGGAACATCAAATAAATCAGAAGAAGAACTTATAAAAATAGTAAAAGATAACTTTGATTTAACACCAAGAGGAATTATAGATTACTTAAATTTGCGTAAACCAATATATACCAAAACGACCAATTATGGTCATTTTGGAAAAGAAGGATTGATATATGAAAATATTATCAAACTATAGAATTTGCGAAAAAAAATGAAAAGTGGTATAATATAAATAAGTTATCTATTTGATAACCAATAACTTATTAGGAGGTTTTCTTATGGAAAACAAGAATGACATTATTGTTAGGATTTTTGTAAATGGTCAGGAAATTGTTTGTAGTGAAGAATTAGAATTACGGTATTTAGAGTTAATTCAATTGATGAAAGATAAGTTGAATGTAAACTATTTCGAAATCTGGAAAAGTGACGAAGAAGGAGACAAATTCGTAGCGAAGGTTCTATAAGAAAAACCAAGTATTCCAAAAGAGCTAGCCTTTATGGCTGGCTCTTTTTTGTAGCAAAAGTTCTGTTACCATTGACAAAGATCAAGAAGTAATTATATAATGTTATACATAAAGTATATATAAAACAAAATGCCACCATAGCTCAGTTGGTAGAGCAGTGAATTCGTAATTCAAAGGTCAGCAGTTCAATTCTGCTTGGTGGCTCCAATAAAAAAACTTACGAACCAATATGGTATCGTGAGTTTTTATTCTTCATTAACTCATAATGTCACTGTTGAATTAATTATATGAAATTATTAAAAAAGCATAGAAAATAAAAAAATGTTTAAAATGGTTTTTTAAAATTTGTAACAAACTAATATTCACTGTCAATGATTTTTGAAAATGTCCCAAAAAATTTTAAACATAAGCCCTAAAAA
>CAUWNG010000171.1:0-1627 GCA_963560005.1 uncultured Clostridia bacterium | reverse complement strand
GGAATAACATTAGTAGCGTTAGCAGTAACAATAGTAGTGTTATTACTATTATCAGCAGTAACAATAACATTTGTGTTAGGCGAAGATGGTTTAATAGCAAAAGCAATGGAAGCCAAAAAAGCAAATGAAAATGCAGAAGGAAAGGATAAGTCACAATTAGATGATGCATCAGACTTTATAAATGGGTATAAGCAAACCGAAAATGGTTATAGTGAAAAAGATAAAGTAAATAGTCCAAATTTAAAAGAAGGAATGATACCAGTATATTATGATAAGGTAAATAAGGTATGGAGAAAGGCAGATAAAGAAAATAAAGATAAGCAATGGTATAATTACGATAGTAAACAATGGGCAAATATAGTAACAGTAGAAGAAAAAGATGGAGAATTAAGAAATGTAGAAGTTGGTACAGAAATACCAATGGAAAAAATAACATCATTTTTTGTATGGATACCACGTTATGCATATAGCATAACAAGTGGATATAAGCAAGGAAATGGAGCAGAAGGAGAAATAGATGTAACCTTTTTAAAAGGAAACACAAATATAGGAACAGATGGATTAAGCTATAATACTGATTATGATGAAAGTAAATTAAGTGAAGGAGAAGTAACACCAAAAATAGTACATCCAGGCTTTAAAATGGGTGGTAAAGAATTAACAGGAATATGGGTAGCAAAATTTGAAGCAAGTGGAACAGATAGTAATGGAAATGCAGTAGGAAATGCAAGTGCAAGTGAATCGAAAGAACAACATGAACCAGAACCAAGTACTTATGTAAAAATATTACCAAGTAAAATAAGTTGGAGACATATAACAATAGGAGAATCAGAATATAGATGTATGCAAATGTCAAATAATAAAGATAAATACGGATGGAATAGTACAGTAAATAGCCATTTAATAAAAAATAATGAATGGGGAGCAGTAGCATATTTATGTTATAGTAAATATGGAAATGTACCACAAACAAATGGAGCAGGAACAGCAGTATCTGGTAGTCATTGGTATGATTTATATACAGGCGGTGGAGCAAAAGGAGCAAATGACCAAGGTTCATATACTTTTTCAGAATCAACTCATGCATATAATACAGATTTAGGAGTTTTAGCAAGTACAACAGGAAACGAATATGGAATATATGATATGGCAGGAGGCGCTTGGGAGAGAGTAGCAACATATTTGGATAATAAAAATGAAAATTTAAATAATTTTGGAAAAAATAAAGATGGCAGTATAAAATATTTTGAAAACAGAATTTTAAATTCACAATATGCAAGTTTATGGGATACTTATCAAGTAAGTGATGAAGAAAAAAATGACAAAATAATGGTAGAAAATGTTGGGGAAATAAGTCAATCAAAACTTTGGAAATGGGAAAATAGAGCAATAGAATATAATAGAGCAAGATTAAGACTGACACAAGCAAATTATAACAATATGCCTAAAGGAATAGGAATAAATGAAACAGGAAAAAGCTTTTCATATTATGCTCCTTACGGAACAGATGCGACTAAAAAGCCATATACATGGTTTACTACAGCAAAAGACACATCAACAGCTACAGGAGGAGATCCAAATGCAAATACATGGGATGGAGATCTTATGTTAATTGGTTGCGCTTCCT
>CAUWNG010000170.1:0-1638 GCA_963560005.1 uncultured Clostridia bacterium | reverse complement strand
GAACAATTTATAGAAATACCTATCGAAGAATTAGAAGAATTAGTACATCCTTGCGGATTTTATAAAAACAAATCTAAAAATATAAAATTAGCATCACAAAAAATATTGAATGATTTTCATGGTAAAATTCCTGAAACAATGGAAGAATTAATTACCATTCCCGGAGTTGGTAGAAAAAGTGCAAATGTTATTATGTTAGAAGCTTTTAATAATCCTCAAGGAATAGCTGTAGATACACATGCCAAAAGAATTTCTAATAGAATTGGTTTTTCAAAAGAATCTGAACCAGAAAAAATAGAACAAGATTTATTAAAACAAATTCCAAAAAAATATATAGGAGATGTAAACCATATTTTTATATGGCATGGTAGAAATATTTGTACTGCTAGAAATCCTAAATGCAATTTATGCCCATTGAATCATTTATGTGATTATTTTGCAAAAAATGCATAATTTTTGTATTTTTTTATATACTATATACTAAAGAGGTGTTTGGATTTGACAAATATAAATTGTTCGGAAAAATGTATTTATCAAAAAGATGGCAAATGTTGCTTTGAAAATATAGGTATTCAATCTTCAATTTCTAATTCAGATTGTATTTATTTTGTACCTATAAAACACTCTTACAATTAAAAAGGCAAATTTTAAATTTGCCTTTTTAATTTATAATCCATGCAGTTTCTGGTTTTGTACCATCTTTACCTGTAACCTTTGTGTTTATTTTTACATCAAAATCTAAAATAACTACTGGTCGAAAGCTAAGAGACAAATTCACTTCTCCTTCTCCATCTGAAGAAAATACATACATAGGAGCAGCTACCATTTTGTTGTTTTGAACTGACCTCAAATAAAAAAATGCAATACTATTATACACATCTACACAACGTGAAGATAAATAATATGTCCTTTCAATATTCTGAAATAATTCAAAATATATTGGAGCTATATAGTTAGCAGAATTTAATGTTTTAGACCAATATGTACATTTTACAGACCAACTACCTGCTGTTCCAGTTCCTGTAACAATGCTATTTTGCTCACTTAAGTCTAAAGATCCAATACTTCCATTTACTGTTTGTCCTTTTTCTTGACTAAAAATTAAAGGATATTGTTTTTGATTTGTATTATAAGTTGCTCCGTAATCTTCGAAGTTATTGTAATTCCATACACTTAAATTCATTTTATTCTGTATATCTTCTATCTTCAAATTTTTAGATATTGCTTTATCTCCTTTATATAATGTATTACATAAGTCATCTAATAAATATACAATATTATTATATGAATTAGCACCTTTAAAATTTACCGTAGCTAATGTAGGAATTTCACTTATTAAACGTACTTTTCCATCTTGTATCTTATCTAATAATCTCCAATTTAAATTTTCTTTTTGTATTGATTGATCCATTCCTGTCCCAGAATAATTTCCATTTACTGAATAACTCTGTAATCCTGTGGGCTTATATGCCACATAATCTCCTACTTTTATGGTTCCATTATCTACTAAAGTTCCTATATTCTCTCCTTCTACTTCTGTATTTCCTCCTCCTTCATTATTTTCTTCTGGTATTTGTATATTACTATTCCAATTTGAATCCATTGTTTCATTTAATTCATTCAATAATTCATTTAGTT
>CAUWNG010000169.1:0-1644 GCA_963560005.1 uncultured Clostridia bacterium | reverse complement strand
TGGCTAGATTCGAACTAGCGCATGTTAGAGTCAAAGTCTAATGCCTTACCGCTTGAGACAAAAAGGTACAGGTAGAGCAAGACAAGGAAGTATAAGAGCACCACAATGGGTAGGTGGAGGTATAGCTTTAGGACCAAAACCACGTTCTTATAAATATACTGTTAATAAAAAAGAAAGAAGATTAGCTATTAAATCAATGCTAAGTTCAAAAGTATTAGAAAATAAATTAGTTGTTGTAGATAGCTTACCATTGAAAGAAATAAAGACAAAAGAGATGGTTAAGGCGTTAGACAATTTAAAAGTAGCAGGAAAAACATTAATACTTTTACCAGAAAAAAATGAGATAGTACAAAGATCAGCAAGAAATATTGAAGGAGTAAAAACATTATTAGTAAACACAATTAATGTTTATGATTTATTAAAATACAAAAATCTTGTTGTAACTGTTGATACAGTTAAGAAATTAGAGGAGGTGTACGCTTAATGAGACCAGAAGATATAATATTAGCACCAGTTATTACAGAAAAAAGTAATGATACATTACAAGAAGGAAAGTATACCTTTAAAGTAAATAAAAAAGCTACTAAAATAGATATTAGAAATGCAGTAGAAAAACTTTTTGAAGTTAAAGTTTTAGATGTTACTACAATGTCTGTTAAAGGAAAAGAAAAAAGAGTAGGTAGAAATGTTGGAAAAACTTCAGATTGGAAAAAAGCTATAGTTACTATAGATACAAATCCAACAGAAAAGAAATATATGACAAAAGGCGGAAAAGAAGTTAAAGTTTCTAAAAAATATAAAGATAGCATAGAACACTTTATGGGTGCTTAATAAAGCGCAATTTGTTTTGTAAAAATAAAAAATTATCTAGTTTTAAAACTAGGAAAAGAAAATTAAATGTAAAGGAGAAATAAAACAATGGGAATGAAACATTTTAAAGCATATACACCATCAAGAAGAAATATGACTGTTTCTACATTTGAAGAAATTACAAAAAAGACACCTGAAAAATCTTTACTTACAACAAAAAAGAAAAAATCAGGAAGAAATTCTTATGGTAGAATTACAGTAAGACATCATGGTGGAGGAAATAGACAAAAATATAGAATAATTGATTTTAAAAGAAATAAAGACAATGTATATGCAACAGTATTAGGTATTGAATATGATCCAAATAGAAGTGCAAATATTGCTTTAATTGAATATGAAGATGGAGAAAAGGCTTATATATTAGCACCACAAGGATTAAAAGATGGAGATAAAGTAATATCTGGAGATTCAGCAGATATTAAACCAGGAAACTGTATGAAAATTGAAAATATACCAGTAGGTACTATGATTCATAATATAGAATTAAATCCTGGTCAAGGTGGTAAATTAGTAAGAGCTGCTGGTCAAGAAGCACAATTAATGGCTAAAGAAGGCAAATATGCTCATGTAAGATTACCATCAGGAGAAATGAGATTAGTTATGGCTGTATGTAGAGCTACAATAGGAACAATAGGAAATTCTGATCATGAAAACGTTAATCTTGGTAAAGCTGGAAAAACAAGACATCAAGGTGTGAGACCAACAGTTAGAGGTTCTGCAATGAACCCAGTAGATCACCCACATGGTGGTGGTGAAGGAAAAGCACCAGTAGGA
>CAUWNG010000168.1:0-1669 GCA_963560005.1 uncultured Clostridia bacterium | reverse complement strand
GTTGGGACATTTTCTTATTTCATTACTTAAGACATTATCACATTTCTTTCATATAATAGATAGATTTTAGAATTTAAACTATTGACATATAGGAATGAAATATTTATAATGAGATTGTAACAATATTAATATACCTTATACAAAAATGAAAGGATGAATAAAATGGAAAGAATTAGAGGTTTTGAAATTGTTAAAGGTTGGGAGGATAAAGAAATTAACTTACCAATTAGAAAAACTAAATATTCTGCAGGATATGATATAGAAGCAGCAGAAGATATTATTATCCCACCAAATAGAACTATTCCAACATTAATTAAAACAGGCATAAAAGCATATATGCCAAATGATGAATATTTGCTATTATGCAATAGAAGTTCTAATCCAAAGAAAAAAGGATTGGTATTGGCAAATAGTGTAGGGATAATAGATAGCGATTATTATAATAATCCAGATAACGATGGTCATATTATGTTTGCTTTTTATAATGTAAAAGATGAAGCTGTTACAATAAAAAAAGGTGAATGTATAGGACAAGGAATTTTCCAAAAATATTATATAGTAGATACAGATCATGCAGATGGTGAAAGAAAAGGTGGTTTTGGTTCTACTAGCCAATAATTTAGTTAAGGTAATATAGGAAGGAGAGTCTCCTTCCTATTATTTTGTTATGATAAAATAAATTAAAAAATAAAAGATTGTTTATTAAAAATATTCTATAATATTATAAAAGATGAAAGATAGAGGATAGTAATATGAATGTTTTAATTACACTTGCTTTGAAAAATTTGAAAAGAAATAAAAGAAGAACAATTGCTACTATTATAGGAATTGTAGTATCAGTAATCTTAATTAGCTTTATACTAACTTTAATATATAGTTTTCAAACTACAATGATAGAAAATGCAAAAAGTCATATAGGGAATTATCACATACGTATTGATCAAACAACAACTGAGATAGCTATGAAATTTAATCAAATGCAAGAAAAGATAGAAAGTACAGCAATATCTCAAATAATAGGTGCTGCTGATTATGAAACACAACTTAATAATAAACAGGGAATTATAATAGAAGGATATGACGAAACTGCTTTACATAATAGAGATATTAATCTAATAGAAGGAAGACTGCCACAAAATGAAAAAGAAATATTAATTTCTAATTATTTGATAAATAATATGAATAAAGCAATAAAAATTGGTGATCAACTAACACTTGATGTACAAAAAGTTAAATTAATAATCTCTAATGATGGAATGGAAGAATTTTTAAATCCAGATGGAATAGAAAAAATAACTTATACTGTTACAGGCATTATAAAGCAAACAATAAAGGAATCAAATACTAGCAATGCTTATATAGCAATTACAAAGTTAGAACAGATAACAGAAGTAAGACCTTGTGAAGTGACTATATTGTTAAAAAATATAAAAGAAGAAAGTACTTTTTACCAACAATTAATGAACTCTAGTATAAAAAATCATATTCTAGAAAATAATGAGCTATTATTATGGCAAGGTGCTACCAATGGAATGAATGAAAAATCTCAATTAGAATTAATTGGTGTAATAACAATTGTAATAATAGTGGCAATTACTATTATATTAATCAGAAATAGTTTTCAAATTTCAATATCAGAAAGAATGAAAGAATTTGGAACATTAATTAG
>CAUWNG010000167.1:0-1714 GCA_963560005.1 uncultured Clostridia bacterium | reverse complement strand
CATAAAAAAGTCAAATAATTATATACTTTTGAATAGAAGTATGTTATACTAAAAGTTAGAGAAAAAAGGTCAAAAGGAGTAGTTAAAATGACTGATATACCAGTTAAGAAAAATGAAGAATATATAGTAAAAATAATTGATAATGGATTTGAAGGAGAAGGAATTGCAAAGATAGAAGGATACACTATCTTTATAGAAGGTGGAATAAAAGGAGAAAAATGCAAAATACTAATTGTTAAAGTTAATAAATCATCTGGTTATGGAAAGTTAATTGAGGTTATAGAAAAGTCTAAATATAGAATAGAAACAGATTGTACTACATATAAAAGGTGTGGAGGATGTAATTTAAGACATATAGAATATAATAAAACATTAGAAATGAAAAGAGATGTAATACAGAATTTAGTAAATAAAACATTAGTAAATAAGATAACAGTAAAAAATACAATTGGAATGGAAAAGCCATACTATTATAGAAATAAAGTTCAATATCCATTTGGAGTTAATAAGAATGGAGATAAAGTTTTTGGTATATATGCTAAAAGGTCACATGAAATTATTGAGATAGATGATTGCAAAATACAAAATCCTATTTCGGCAAAAATTGGGAGAGAAATACTTAAGTTTATAAGAAAAAATAATATATCTGTTTATAATGAAGAAACGGGAAAAGGGCTTTTAAGACATTTAATAGTAAAAGTTGGTATAAAAACTAATGAAGTTATGTGTGTTATAGTATTAAATGAAGAGAAGTTTGAAAAAGAACAAGAACTTGTTAAGCTATTAATTGAAAAATTTAATAAAGATGACAAAAATGAATTTAAAATACAAACAATTGTAAAGAATATTAATACTAAAAATACTAATGTTATTTTAGGTAATAAAAATATTGTATTATATGGAGATGGATATATTAAAGATAAGCTTGGAAAATATATATTTAAAATATCTCCAATGTCATTTTATCAAACAAATCCTATACAAACAGAGGTATTATATAATAAAGCAATTGAACTAGCAAATCTTAAAAAAAGTGATGTAGTGCTAGACTTATATTGTGGAATTGGTACAATTGGTATATATGCATCTTCATTTGTAAGTAAAGTTTATGGTATAGAAATTGTAGAGCAAGCTATAGAAGATGCGAAGGAAAATGCTAGGATAAATAATATAGAAAATATTAAATTTAAATGTGGTGCAGTAGAAGCTATATTAGAAAATTTAATCAAAGAAGAAAATATAGAACCAAATATTGTATTTGTAGACCCACCAAGAAGAGGATTAGATAAAAATACTGTAGATAATATTTTAGAGCTAAAACCAGAAAAAGTAATATATATTAGTTGTAATCCTACAACTATGGTAAGAGATATAAATATGATGGAAGATAAATATGATGTAAAAGAAATTCAGCCAGTAGATATGTTCCCTTATACTAGCCACGTTGAGTGTGTTTCGTTGCTAGAGTTAAAGAATTGCCAATAATACTTGAATTTACTAGCTTTCAAGATACAATAATGTTTCATAAAAGAGGTAGATTTGGACTAGAAAAAGTACAAAATTCTGAAATTAATGTTAAAGTTGTTTTAGATATGGAGTGTGGAAACATATAAAAAAAATAAATTTTAAAAAGTAATATAATAATTGATGTGAGTGAATTGCAGAGATTATATATCTATGGTCAGTACACCATATTATATGGTTGTATGTTGAT
>CAUWNG010000166.1:0-1732 GCA_963560005.1 uncultured Clostridia bacterium | reverse complement strand
AATGAACCCAGTAGATCACCCACATGGTGGTGGTGAAGGAAAAGCACCAGTAGGACACGCAGGACCATTAACACCTTGGGGTAAACCAGCATTAGGATATAAGACAAGAAAGAAAAATCATAGAACAGATAAATTTATAGTTAAGAGAAGAAAATAATAATTAAGTCTAAAAATCAACTTTGAGAGGAGGAAATAAAACAATGTCTAGATCAAGCAAAAAAGCTCCATTTGTTGCACCTGAATTAATGAAAAGAATAGAAGCAATGAATGAAAGCGGAAAAAAAGACGTATTAAAAACATGGTCAAGAGCTTCTACTATTTATCCACAAATGGTTGGACACACAATAGCTGTTCATGATGGTAGAAAACATGTACCAGTATATATTACAGAAGAAATGATAGGACATAAACTAGGTGAATTTGCACCAACTAGAACTTTTAAAGGACATTCAGGAGATAAAACAACAACAAATAAATAAAAAGGAGGATTTTAACGTGGAAGAAAAGCAAGAAGTTCGTGAAGAAATGATTCCAACAGCAGAAGCAACTCTAAAATTTGCTAGAATATCAAGTAGAAAAGTAAAAATTGTAGCAGATTTAATTAGAGGAAAAGATGTTGATGAAGCATTAGCTATAGTTAAATATGCACCAAAAGCTTCAGCAGAAATTTTGGAAAAATTATTAAAATCTGCAATTGCAAATGCAGAAAATAACCATAACATGAAACATGAAAAATTATATGTTGACCAAATATATGCAAATCAAGGTCCAACATTAAAAAGAATTAGACCAGCTGCAAAAGGATCAGCTGTAAGAATTAGAAAAAGAACAAGTCATATAACAATAGTATTAAAAGAGAGAGTGTAGGAAAGGAGGAGTTTACAAAATGGGACAAAAAATGAATCCAAATGGATTAAGAGTAGGTGTAATTAATGATTGGAGCTCTAAATGGTATGCAGATTCTAAGCATTTTGGAGATTATCTAGTAGAAGATCATAAAATTCGTGTATATGTTAAGAAAAAATTATACGCTGCTGGGATTTCTAAAATAGAAATAGAAAGAACACCTAAATTCGTAAGAATTAACGTTCATGCAGCAAAACCAGGTTTAGTAATAGGAAAAGGTGGTAATTTAGCAGAAACTTTAAAGGCTGAACTTGAAAAAATGATAAATAAATCTGTAAATTTAAATATTATAGAGGTTAAAAACAGAAATTTAAATGCGCAATTAGTTGCTGAAAATATAGCAGGACAATTGGAAAGAAGAATTTCTTTTAGAAGGGCAATGAAACAATGTATGCAAGATACTATGAAATCAGGTGCATTAGGAATTAAAACTTCTGTATCTGGAAGATTAGGTGGTGCAGACATGGCAAGAACTGAATTTTATAAAGAGGGAACAATACCACTACAAACTTTAAGAGCAGATATAGATTATGGATTTGCAGAAGCAAATACAACTTATGGAAAAATAGGTGTTAAAGTTTGGATATATAAAGGAGAAGTTCTTCCAGCTAAGAAAAAAGTATTGGAAGGAGGAGACAAATAATGCCATTAATGCCAAAAAGAACAAAATATAGAAAACAACAAAAAGGTAGAATTAGAGGAAAAGCAACAAGAGGAAATAAAGTAACAAATGGACAATATGGTTTACAAGCTTTAGAATTAGGAATGATAACATCTAATCAAATAGAAGCAGCCCGTGTTGCTATGACTCGTTATATAAAAAGAG
>CAUWNG010000165.1:0-1733 GCA_963560005.1 uncultured Clostridia bacterium | reverse complement strand
TCACAAGTTAAAATACTATTTTTAGGGTGTCCTAATCAAAAACTATTGACATATTGTATGTATTTTTACAATAAAAAAATATAATAATTAATTATTTAGAAAAAATTAATTATTATATTAAAATTATTTAGTACTAAATAAACTTCAAATCAATCGATTCCATTGAAGCAAATCTTGTAAATTTCTTCAATTGCTTAATAAACGAGTGATTTTTGTTTTCCCATCCTGTAGTTAAATTATACTATTCTATTCAATATTATGTCAAGTTGTTTTTCATTAATAACTATAAAGGTAATTTTATATTATATTAACGTTATTTATAATTTATAGTAAATTTTCATAAATCTTCATCATCAAAAGAATCAATTTCAACAATTATAATACGTATAAATTTGAAATTGTAAAAATTATAATACAAGTGAAAAATAGGCATAGATAGTGTCAGATGAAACTCCAAAAATTATAATAAATATTAAATCAGATAATCTCAAATGTCTCTAAATACATCCAATAACTTTTCGAAACTTTCTACTGCATTCTCTGCTACAATTCTCAAATTCTTTTTGATGTCTTTTCCGTGAACAATATAATTTCTGCATTCCTTTATAGTAGATATTAATTTGCGCAATTGTGTATAGGATATATCAAATGTTTGATAATTGTAGCATTTTTTAAACATTACATATGTTGATGGGGGATATAGTTGTATGATATATCTTTGTATAGCAATTTGATAATCTTCTAAAGAGATAAAATCTTTAAGATAAAAATTATCATAATCTTGTTTCCCAATAATAAAATTCTCTATTTCTTCCGTAGTAATGTAATTTGATAATATTCTTTTTACAAAAAATAAGAATACTTTTCTAATGCTATGTTTATCCAAATTATATTTATTCTATAACACTCAAATTTACAACAATCTTTTTCAAACTTTGGTAATGAATTATATTTTTTTAATGCATTAAGAGAAACTTTCAATCTTTCATTATAATCTATTTCTTTATTTTCAATAAAATTAACTATTTCTATAAATTCTTTTTTGTTTCTGTCATATGGTTCATTTATATTACTCCCCTCCATTAATAAACATATTATATCATACTTTTAATTCTATTTTATTTAGAGATACAAAAATTTTTTCAAAAACTACATTTGACAAATCTAAAAAAAGATGTTATTATATAAATACATTAAACAATGTACTCTCGGTCAGGATTGTGTCATTGTTTGCTCGTATGTGTATCGTAACTGCACATACTTTTTTTTATGTTTAAATAAAAAAGCAAGAAAGCTTCGTAACAACTTTCTCACTTTCGACTATGTATGACACATTTTAGTCTTCACTCTTTTTGTATTCTTCTAATTTTGATTGAAGTTCGTTGTTTTTATCTCTTTCAGATAAAAGCATTTCAACCAATTTTAGAATAAGGTCAGGATTAGTCATACAACTTTGCCCCCTTTCCGCTCTATGTAAGAACTGCCTTTTTGACAATGAAAGGTTACTATCTACTATACAATATTTTCTGCTATTTTTCAACGAACATATAAAAATTTCTAAAATAATTTTATATTTTTTTAATGCAATTATAATGCGTATAAATTTAAAATTGTAAAAATTATAATGCAATTTTAATGCAACTAGGGAATATTGTCAGATATACACAGCTAAAAATAGGCAAAAAAATACTATCTCAAATATTATCAGATATTGTGAAATACCCTCAAATACT
>CAUWNG010000164.1:0-1770 GCA_963560005.1 uncultured Clostridia bacterium | reverse complement strand
AAGGGCTGTCGACTCATATTTTTTCAAATAATATATATAACATGCTTCTTAATTAGTATTATAAATGATAGAAAAACTAAAAAAAACAGTAATTAAAACACCACAATATTATCATTATTGTGGAAGATTAAATTTAAAATTAATAGAAAAGAGGAGAAAAAAACTTATGAAAAGTATAAAAGAAAAAGGCGGGATAACATTAATAGCATTGGCAGTAACAATAGTAGTAATATTAATATTATCAGCAGTAACAATAACATTTGTGTTAGGAGAAGATGGAATAATAAATAAAGCAAAAGAAGCAGCAAATGCAATGAACAATGCAATAGCAAATGACCAAAAAGAATTAGATAATTTACTTAATGAATTAAATAATGTAATGAGTGGAACAGGGGAGCAAGAAAAATTAGAAGGAATAATTACATTTGGTGAAACAATATGGGAAAATGGGAGTGCAAAAATAAATATAAGCACAGATTCAACTTTATATGAATTACAGTATCAAAAAAATGGAACAGAAGGTAAATGGACTACAATAAAAAGTGGAGAAGAAATATTAGGATTAAAACATAATGATACAATATATGCAAGACTTTTTTATAATAATTTAACAAGTGAAAATAAATTCAAAAGGATAGAAGATATTGAAAAACCTACTGTGAATGTAACTGTAGGTGCAATTACTATAAACAGTATTGCTATAACAGTAGAGGCAACAGATGCTCAAAGTGGACTTGCAGAATCTGAAATATATGAATACTATATAGACAATATATCACAAACTGTATTAAATGAACAGACATATAATTATACAGGGTTAAATGGTAATACAGATTATAATATTAAAGTATTAGTTAAAGATAAAGCAGGAAATTTAGGAGAAGGAACAGCAGTTGCAAAAACAAATATAGCAGAACCAACAGGATGGGAATTAATTGGAACATACACATCAACAGGCAGTTTTACTATACCAAAAACAGGATATTATAAAGTAGAGTGTGCAGCAAAATGTGGAGCAGGAGGAAAAGAAATTGTTGAAAAATGGGTAGATAGTGATAGAAAATGTTTTTATACTGGATGTAGTGGAGGTTCAGGAGGTGTAGGAGGTTATGCAGAATCTAAGCTTAATAAACAAAAAGGACAAGTAATTTCATTTACATTTTCAGGAGGAAATATAAAATGTGAAGGAATTAATGTTACAGCTGGAGGAGACGGTGGAACAGGAAAATATGAAAATAAAGGTGGGTCTGCTGGTTCTGCATCTGGCGGAAATTTAACAAATGTGCAAGGGAAAACAGGAAATTCTGGAGAAAGTAAGATTGATAAACATAATCTTGCTTATATAGTAAATATATCAGGAGGTGAAGCTGTTTATGGAGTAGCAGGAATGGCAAGTGGTTGTGGTGCAGGTATTATTGATTCTACAGCTGTAATGGGATATTTGGATTGGACCAGTTCTCCTGCTGGTTCTGGAACAAATGCATGGGTTAAAATTTATAAAGGAAACACAAATTAATAATATATTTTGAAAATGTGACATACTTTTTTAGAAATAAATATATAAAAGGCAATTCTAATAGCAGATTTGGTAGCAATAAAAGAAGAAATTGAAAGAATATAATAAATAAAATATATGGAGTAGTTATTGTTCAAACAAAAAATATGTATCTACATAATATTACATGGTATTGGCAAAAGTTTATGATTATTTAAACTGTCAATAGTTTTTGATTAGGACACCCTAAAAATAGTATTTTAACTTGTGACTTG
>CAUWNG010000163.1:0-1838 GCA_963560005.1 uncultured Clostridia bacterium | reverse complement strand
ATGTAATTATTATTTGATAATGTCATAGTAAAATTAACATTTGATTATGTCATAATAAAAATATATATTATCTCTAAGGAGGTAATAATGAAAGGAATTGAATTTACAGAAATGGAAATAGAAAAATTAATAATTATACAATCAGTTATTGATGGAAAAAGAACAGGTAAAGAAGCAAGTAATAAATTAGATTTATCAGAAAGACAAATATGGCGTTTAGTTAAAAAGGTTAAATATAATGGTATTGAAGGAATAAAACATGGTAATTGTTTTTCTAATCAACCAAAATTTATAACAGATGAATTTAAAGAAAATATTAAAAATTTAAAATTATCAGATGATTATTGTGATACCAATTTCACACACTTTCAAGAACTTTTAGAAGAACGCGAAAATATAAAAATATCTTACACATCTTTATATAAAATACTTACAGCATATGGAATTGAATCAAAGAAAAAACATAAAGACAGAAAAACGCATAGACAAAGAAAAAGAAAATCTCATGAAGGAGAATTAGTTCAAGCAGATGGTACACCATTTGATTGGTTTAAAGATGGTAATATGTACTCTATTCATGGTTTTATCGATGATGCAACAGGTAAAGTTCTAGGCGCTTATATGTGTGAACATGAATGTTTATTAGGCTATTTAGAAACATTAAGACAAATGTTAAAAAATTATGGCATACCAAAATGTTTATATCCCGATAAATTTTCTGTATTTTTCCCAGTAAAAGCACAAAAATTAACAATAGAAGAACAATTACAAGGAAAGACAAAGCCAACAACACAATTTAAAAGAATTATTGATGTTTTAGGAATAGATATGTTTCCGGCTTCAACATCACAAGCCAAAGGAAGAATTGAAAGATTATGGGAAACATTTCAAGATAGATTAATAACAGAATTTAAGTTGAATAAAATAAAAACAATAGATGAAGCAAATGAATTTTTAAAGAAATATATAAAAAAATATAATAAAAGATTTTCAGTTAAAGCAGAAAGTGAAGAAAGTTATTTTGAGCCAGTACCAAGTTATATAGATTTAGATTTGTTATTATCAATAAAGTTAACAAGAAAAATAGATAGTTCTGGAAGCTTTACAATCAAAAATAAGAAGTTTCAAATATTAAATAATAATATAATGCCCAAAAGCAAAATCAACATTTATATAAGCAAAAAAATTGGTATTATCGCCGAACACAATAATACCAAATATAAAGTAATTTGTTCAGATAATCTTCCTAGCAAATATTCAAGCCTTAGTATGAATGAATTTTACAAAGAACATTATCAAGAGCTCTATTCCTTTGCACTCTCACTTCTTACTTATAATGCAAAAGAAAATGAGCCTATATTGATTACATCATAACATAAAAGTGAACTGTAATCAAGCAGTTCACTATGACATATTTAAAAGTTAATTTTGAAAATTTTTTATGACATTTTCAAAAGTTATTGACATATTTTTAATATACTTCTTAAAAAAAGACAAGATATTCAATAATATCTTATCTTTTTAAAATTCACACTGTTGATAGCTTTCATTTTGTATAAATACATTATATACAAAACTCTATTCTTCTCCTTCTTCAAATTGAGAATTATACAATTTTGAATAAAATCCATTTTTAGCTAATAACTCTTCATGATTTCCCTGGTCTACAATATCTCCGTGGTTCATAACTAAAATCAAATCTGCATTTTTAATTGTTGATAATCTATGTGCAATAATAAAACTTGTTCTACCTTTCATTAAATTATCCATTGCTGATTGAATTTGTTGCTCAGTTCTAGTATCAATTGAACTTGTTGCCTCATCCAATATTAATATTT
>CAUWNG010000162.1:0-1904 GCA_963560005.1 uncultured Clostridia bacterium | reverse complement strand
ATTATATAAAAAGCTTCGCTAAACATTCCACACAAATTTTATTTCATAAAATTTGACTTTTTATTATTTAACTGCTATTATTGGTATGTAACATTTTATGACAAATTTCGTCAAGAAAAGAGGTTTTATGAAAAATTCATTTAATGCTGTTTCTGCTAATATCAATAATATAAAATGGAATAATATTATTAGTAGAGAAACACCTTTATATAAAAGAAATAATGATTTACGTTCTGATTTTGAAAGAGATTATACAAGAATAATACATTGTAATGCATATAGAAGATTAAAACATAAAACTCAAGTTTTTTATTCTCCTGAAAACGACCATATATGTACAAGAATAGAACATGTTAATCATGTAGAATCTATAAGTTATACTATTGCAAATTATTTAGGTTTAAATACAGAATTAACTAAGGCAATTTCTGTTGGTCATGATTTAGGGCATAGTCCTTTTGGGCACAAAGGAGAAAAAGTATTGTCTGAAATATGCCAAAGAGATTTAGGATTTACTTTTTGGCACGAAAAAAACGGACTTAACTTTGTAGATAATATTGAAATTCTAGAAGATTACAATGGTAATCAACAAAATCTAAATTTAACTTATGCTGTTAGGGACGGAATAATTTCGCACTGTGGTGAAATTAATGAAAACTCTTTAAAACCACGTGATGAATTTATTAATCTAAATACATATACTTTCCCTAATCAATTTTCTCCATATACTTGGGAAGGTTGTGTAGTAAAAATTGCAGATAAAATTTCTTATATAGGTAGAGATTTAGAAGATGCGATTTCTTTAGGCATATTAGATAATAATTTAGATGAACTTTATGAATTAATTCCAGAAATTAAATGTAATAGTAAAAAAGTAATAAATAATACAGTTTTAATAAATAACTTGATATATGATTTGTGTCAAAATTCTTCAGTAGAAGCGGGGTTATGCTTTTCAACATCTTCACTAAATATTATGAACAAAATTAAAGATTTCAACTATAAAAAAATATATTCTTCACCAATTTTAAGTTCCTCAGATAGGTACTTTTCATATATTATAAATGAAATTTACAACACACTAAAAAATTGCTATGATTACAACAACACATACTCTAATTTAAATAAATTAAAAAAATTTTATCCTAATCTAATAACAAGTTTCATTGATTGGTTTTCTAATTATTCAGAAGGATTGAATAGAAATAACTTAAAAAATAAAATATTATTTAATATAAACAAACCAACAGATTTTTATTATGCAATTGTTTGCTATATTTCTGGAATGACAGATAAATTTGCAATTAATATGTATAATGAGATTACAGGATATTAATTCCTGTAATCTTATTATATATTAGTTAACTCTTGCATTAAATTTTTATAATTAATAAAATAAATTTCTTTATCTTTTAATTCTATTCCCTTTTTTAGCTCATTTAATTGTATATATGCTTTAGTTTTAGTTTGATTCTGTTTCTGCTGTGTACTAGTCATTATTGTATTAAATAAATTAATAGCATTATTTGCTTCATCTAATGATTCCTTCCACTTGTCATTACTTGCAAATATATAAGAATTTATTACATGTAATTTTACATTATAAAAATTTATTTCTTCCTTATTTTTTGAATATTCTTCTACTTGCTTTACTAATAAATTATATAATTGACCTACAGAACTCATAGAATTTATTTTGTTTTCTTCTTTTATATTTTTAGTTAATTTATTAAGATTATTAGAAAATTTCAGTAAAATTTCTTTGTTCACATTTAAAGAATTTAAATCTGCTATAGTTGTATCCCACACACTATATAAATTTTCTACTTCATATTTTAATTCATTCCAATTAATATCTTTTTTTTCTGAATTTAATAAAACACTATTAGGTACAGATAATGTAT
>CAUWNG010000161.1:0-1962 GCA_963560005.1 uncultured Clostridia bacterium | reverse complement strand
ATTATATGTCATTATAGAAAATTTAACTAAATGCTTCATCCCTTTAATAATAATTATTATTATTAAAGGGATTTTCCTATTTTAGTAGATATTTTTTTAAAAAAATGATATAATATTATTGTGTTTTTAAAGGAGAGTTTTATGATAATAGACATGAATTATTGGGGAAAGGTTATAAAAAATATATTAATATTTTCTTTAACTATTTTAGGTGTATATCTTGGCTTTAAATTAGCTGTATTTTATATGCCTTTTTTAATTGCATTTATTATATCTTTATTATTAGAACCAATTATTAGATTTATAATGAAGAAGACAAAATTAAAAAGAAAGGTAAGTTCAATTATTGTATTTATAATAGCTATTGGACTTATTGTTGGGGCTTTAATATGGGGAATAACCACATTAATTTCTGAAACTTCTGAACTTTTAGGAAGTTTGAATCAATATTTTGAATCTGGTTATGAGTACATAGAAAATGTAATTAAATCTATAGATTTTTCAAAATTACAGATACCAGAAAATGTTATGAATACAATACAAAGTTCTGCTATGGACTTTTTAGGAACAATAACTAATTGGTTAAAAGGTGCATTAACAAGTATTCTTAATTTTGCAACTTCTATACCAACAATTGGAGTATATGTTGTTGTTACACTATTATCGTTATATTTTATTTGTGTTGATAAAGTATACATGATAGACCAGATGGAACATCATCTTCCTAAAACATGGGTTAAAAAGATATCAATACATTTAAAAGAACTTACTAAAACATTAGGAGGATATTTAAAAGCAGAGGCTATTTTAGTAGTAATATCATTTGTAATTTCTTTAATTGGACTGTATATTTTTTACTTTGCAGGTTTAAATGTACAATATCCTTTAATAGCTGCATTAGCGATAGGATTTGTTGATGCATTACCAATTTTCGGATCAGGAACAGTGATGTTGCCATGGGCAGTAATTTCTGCATGTACTGGTGATTTAACATTAGCTATTGCTATTTTAGTTTTATGGATTATAATGTCTGTAGTTAGACAATTTATAGAACCTAGAATTGTAAGTTCTCATATTGGAATACACCCTATATTTACACTAATTGCAATGTATACAGGATTTAAGTTTATGGGAGTATTAGGATTATTATTAGGACCTATTTTATTAATTATTATAAAAAATATTTTTTCTACATTTATAGAAAAAGGCGTATTCAAATCTATTTTTGAAAGGTAACATTTTGTTTATAAAAAAATCTATTCTAATATAGTTGAAGTTTGAACATAAGAATCATCTGGAGGATAAACATATTCTTCAGATGGTTTTTCTATTTTTCTCATTTTTTTAATTTCTATAATAGGAATTTCCCCATGGTAATATCCTTTATTTATAGTTCCTTCAATTTCTACCCAATCATTATCTATAAATTCATTCATATTATTTTTATTCTCACATAAAAATCCTACAACAACTGTTTGAAAGTTAGAAGATATTATCATATCTCTAGCTAAAACAAATTGTGATTCTGTAAAATCAAACAGTTTATAAATGTATCCAGAAAATTTTATGCTTTGACCAATATATGTATTTAAATTTTCATGTACACTTTTTAATATATTAGTATAATTTTTAGGTGATATTTCATTTACATTATTTTTATATGTATCATTGCTTTTAAAATTGTTTGCTGTTAAAAGTTTAATACTTATAAATATAGTAGTAACAATAATAATAAGTAACAATATTCCAAGAAATATTTTAGCAAATTTGTTTCCATTTACTTTAAAATTTAATATAAACATATTACAAACCTCCAGTATTATAGTTAATATATTTTATGAGCAGTATAGTAAATTATTCTTTTTATATAATGTAATGTTTAGATATAATTTTTATAGTACTAGTTAATGTCAATGATTTTTGAAAATGTCCCAAAAAATTTTAAACATAAGCCCTAAAAAT
>CAUWNG010000160.1:0-1971 GCA_963560005.1 uncultured Clostridia bacterium | reverse complement strand
CTCAACTTAAACACTTTTGACAGAGCAAAACTCTCCAATCCATTGAGCTACAATGAATTGGAGAGTTGATTGTTTAATTTAAAAATGCGTGATTTTTTATTTTTTAGTTTGTTTTAAAATTTTTTTTATATTTTTTTCACTAATAATTTCAAAGTCAGTCCTGAAACCGAATTTATCATGTAAATCATCTGTTAAATCAGTTCTAATGTAATTTGGACTATATGAGTAATCATTCTCTAATTTTATATTCATATCTTTTAAAGTTTCAATAATTTCAGGAGCCGTATATTTTTCATCTAGCCTTTTTTCTACATATCTATATACTACTAAAGCAAGGAAACAAGTTAAGAAATGAGCTTTTATCATTTCATCTTTAGAATGATATACAGGTCTAGATTTAAAGTCGGTTTTCATAATTCTAAAACTTTCTTCTATTTCCCATCTTCTTCTGTTTACTTTAATAATGTCTTCAACAGAATCTTCTAAATTTGTACATACAGCATAAAGTCCATCATATTTAGCTTCGTCATCAATTATACTTTGATTAATTGCATAAATACTTTTTTCTGCTAATTCTCCATCTTTAGTAACATTAAGAGTTTTAATAAAACGTTTGGGGTCATTTTGTTTTGGCTTTTTTAATTTTTCTGGATTACTTGCAATTATTTTCTTTGCTCTATTAATTTGATTGTTCCTAATATTTTTTTGGTATTCTTGATATTTTACAGAATATGTAACAATTAGCCTTTGCTCTAAATCATCTTCTTTAATCCACCTTTCTTTGAAAAATATTTTATCTCTATATTTTTCAATAAGTTTTTCATCAGTTCTTAACTTAGAGATGTTGAAAGTTTTACTACTACCAGATATTCGCCAACCCTTAGTTAAATCTAAGACATCATCTTTTAAATGAGTTTTTAATTTTTTAATGGATTGAGTAGTTACAAATTTTCTATTGGATTTATCATTAAACTTTCTATTAGCTTTTGAAGCAAGACCAGCATCAGTACATACGACAAATTCAGCAAATTCAAAGTCTTTAATAATTTTTTCTTCCAAAGGTTGTAGAGTTGTTTGTTCATTAGTATTACCAGGAGTAATATCAAAAGCTAAAGGGATACCATTACCATCCATGAAAAGCCCCATTTGAACAATTGGATTAGGACGGTTCTCTTTTGATTTACCATATTGTTTCAAGCCATTTTCTTCTTCGATTTCAAAGAAGTAGTTAGTACAGTCATAGTACAATATTTTATTATTTCTTTCCATATATTCATTGCTGTTTTTGTATAACTCAGATTGAATAAAGTCCATATTTTCACATATTACAGGCAATGCTCTTTCTATGTGTTGATAATCAAAGTTAGGTTGCTCTAAAAATCTTTTAGAAAGTTCTAAAGTTTTAAGTTTAGAGGCAGGAAAGAGAATTCTAGAATATATTAAATTTGACATAATATTATTCAAATCATATTTAAATTGGTATTGCACAGATATTTTATTACATATTTTATCTAATTTTAATTTGTAATATATGTCCTGTAAAAAAAGATAACCAACATTAAAAGAAACTTGAATATTTTTATCAATAACTTTTGAAGGATCTTTCCTTATGATGATAGGCAAAGTTTCTTCTTTATATTTTTTATTTAATTCAGCGACTTGATTTTGAGCCCATTCAATTGGAGGGATACCATTGGAAATTTTAGCAATTTCTTGTTCATTTCCTAAACGTTTATATACTTTAGTTGAACGTTTTCCATCTTTAGTTTTGATATCTATGATAGCATAGTAATTGATTGAATTTTTTGATTTATTTATCTTTAGTCTCATAAATTTCAGACCTTTCCAATTTTTTTACATTATACCACATCACGAGAAATCACGCAAGAGAAAAGAGGAAAATTTGACAAAAAAATTAAGCATTAATCATGCTTACAAGATTTTTCTATGTTAAAAAGTGTTTAAAACCCG
>CAUWNG010000159.1:0-2076 GCA_963560005.1 uncultured Clostridia bacterium | reverse complement strand
AAATTAACGATACTTCCATGGAACCAAAATTAAAAAAAGGATCTTATGCTTTTATTGAATTTAACACACCTTTAAATAATAGAGATATTGGTCTTTTTTCTTATGAAGGAAAACTAATAATAAGAAAATTTGTTATTAGACAAGATGGCTTATGTTTAAGAGCTGAAGATAAAAATATTAAAGATATAGTTTTATCTTCAAAGGATAAATTCTGTATAATAGGTAAAATATTAGGTACTAATATGGATTAATTTACATTTTTTTGTAAAAAATACTTGAAATATATGTTTTTTAATAATATAATATCAATGTATATAACAAGAGATAAATAAGGAGAAAATAAAATGGAGTTAGTAAAAAATATTTTTTTTAATACTGATAAACTAGTAGAAAATAGTGATATAAAAATTTCTTATGCTGGAAAACTTTTTCAAAATAGTTCTGAAGAGGTTTATCTTCATTATGGTTTCGGTATTAATTGGGATAATTTAGGTGAACTAAAAATGGAAAAAACAGAGCTTGGCTTTCAAACAACATTAAATTTGAAAGAAGCTTCTACATTAAATTTTTGTTTTAGAAATAATAATAATGAATGGGATAATAATGATGGAAATAATTATATATTTCCAATAGAAAAATTAGAATTATCTTTAGTCCCTACAGAGAATTCTTTTTTAGACACTCCTAGAAAATTAAGAAAAACATATTTATGGAGTAAAAAAATTAGATTATCTATTTACAAGATAATTACTTATATACCAAAATTAATTTCAGGTAATTTTAAAAGAAAAATTTCTGAATAGAAAAAAGATTGCAATTAAGCAATCTTTTTATTTTCTTATATATACCATCCACCATTTATTGAAATTATTTGTCCTGTTGTATATTCATCTTCTATTAACCATTTTACACATTTAGATATATCAACAACATTTCCTATTCTTTCTAATGGAATTTCATCTTTTATATTTCTTATTTCCTCTTCGCTATGTATATTATTCATATCAGTTTCAATTATTCCGTGGTGCAATTGAATTAACTCTTATATTTGAAGGACCTAATTCTTTAGCAAGTGATTTAGTTAATCCATCTAATCCTGCTTTTGATATAGAATAATGTACTTCACAAGAAGCTCCTGTTTCTCCCCAAATAGAAGAAATATTTATAATACAACCCTTTTTATTTTTTATCATATTCTTTGCTATATGTTGACTCATAAAAAAAGCAGAACTTAAATTAGTATCAATCATTTTTTGCCATTCATTTTCAGTTATTTCTGTAAATAATTTACTTTGTGATATTCCAGCATTATTTATTAAAACATCAATGTTTTTTAATTTATTTATAGCAAATTCTGAAAGTTTTTTTGTATCTTCAAACTTTGATACATCTGCTTTAAATAATTCTATACGTATCCCCTTCTTTTTTAAAGTTTCTTGCATGTCTAAAGCTTGTTTCTCAGAATTATTATAATTTAATATAACATTGTGACCAAGCATAGCTAAGGATTGAACTATTTCTGCTCCTATACCCTTTGAGCCACCAGTTACTATAATATTTTTATATACTATATTTCTTTCTCGATTTTCTACCATTTTTATTAGCTCCTTTATATGTACTAGTCAAAGAATGACAATTCGGACTTAAATGTAATAAAAAAAGTCAATAATTAAGAATTATTTCAAAATTACTGACCTTTTATATGGAGCCACTTGTCCGACTTGAACGGACGACCTACTGATTCATACTACTATAATTTTCATTACCACAACTTGTGTTTGTAGTCTGGACTTTCTCTTTACCATAGCCTCTGCCTTAGGTACACCGTATAAAGTCTCTACACTCAAAGATTAAAATCTTTTAGCTCGGGATTAGCATATAATAAATACTTAGCTTTCCCCGAATTAGCGGTGTCCACTTTATATGTTTCCATATAAAGGTGCAAGATAGTTCAAAATAAAATCTAATGTTTTATCTATCCCACAAGTCAGTTGCTCTACCAACTGAGCTAAAGTGGCATTTATTGGTGACCCCGACGGGAATCGAACCCATGTCTCCGCCGTGAAAGGGCGATGT
>CAUWNG010000158.1:0-2086 GCA_963560005.1 uncultured Clostridia bacterium | reverse complement strand
TTTAACAGTATGGATAATAATGAAAAATTCTATTAAGCAAATTGAAAAGAATATTATTTAGTTTATAATAAAACTCTCAGAAGTAATTTACTTTCTGAGTGTTTTTACTAGCTATAGAAAATGGAGTTATGCCATAACATTTTCTATGATTTACATTGCTTTTTAGCTTAATTAGAAGAATACTTTTTTATTTTTTAGAATCTTCTACAGTTTCTTCTTTAGGAAGAGCTTTTCTTCTAAATAATGCCATTACAAATATTCCTAAGCCAAAGACAAGAATGAATATTGAAATGTAGTTTCCTACAAAAGGAATTAGTTGTAATAAGTATAATACTATAGCAATTCCAATTGAAATTAAAACAAATTTTACTTTAGTTTTATTTTTTAATTTGTTAGATAGTGGTTCCGCAATAGCCATACTTAAGATTGGAAGTGTTATAGAAAGAATTAGTATGTATACAGCTAAAGTTCCGAATGATATGTATACAAAAATACTTATAAAAGCTATTAAGATAGAAAGTATAGGTGTAAGTATTAGTGCTAAAATACCAACACTAGCAGATATAAGTGGCTTTTTAGTCATCATATAACTTGCTTTTTCTATAAATTTAGGTGCTAACCACATAGTTAATAAAATAACAACTATTGCATAAGTAATTACTAAACAGAAATTATATAAATAATTTAAAATTATTTGACCTGTAGTAGAACCATTAATTTGTGTAAAATTAATTTCTCCATTAGCAAAACCTTTTGGGATTTGTATTTCATTATTAGAAGTATAGTTAAAATTTCTACCTATTAGGTTTCCAGGATTTTGAGGTAAAGTTATTTTATTAGCAAATATATAAGCATCTCTATTTATAATTCCGTTAATATCAATATAGTCACAAAAAATTCTTAAATCTCTATAAATGAATCCAGTTTTACCTAAAGTGAATTGAGTAGAAATTGTGTATAGATTGGAAGCCATACCATTCATTGTGAAATTTGGTGAAAAGGCAAAGAAATTGGCATATACTTTAGCACTTTCTTCTACAATAAGACTTTCTGTAGCTAAAACAGCAAGATCACCGTTAATTTCTGTAGAGGCTTCTACTTTAACATTTTTACCAATGGCAATAACATTTCCATCAATTAATCCATTAACTACAACATCACCAGTAGAAATAAGAAATTTATCATAAGTAAGAATTTTGGGCATTGTAGTTTCTTCAGTATTTTCTGAAGTTTGTGAATTTTCTGTATTTTTTTCGCTTTTTACTATATCTGTTTCATTATTAGCAAAACAAAATGTAGAAAAAACAAATAAAAAACAGATACTTAATAATAAAATTTTGAATCTTGTTTTTAACATATAATTTCCTCCTTGAATTTTATGTATTTAAATATATATCTTCAAAAAACATTTGTCAAGATAACTGGTTAGTTAAATATAATAAATTTAAAATACAAAAGTTAAATTTATTAAAAAAACCTGAAAATTATTCAAAAGAATGAAATTTTATATAAATAGAGAGAAAAAGAGTTAATTAATAGATAGCAAATATTTTAAAATTTCTTGACATTCAAAGAAAACTAATATAGAATAAAAATAGATAAAGGAGAAAAACAAGAATGAAAGCTGAAACCGTTGCCGTTGTAGAGAGAGAGAGAGTTATGTTTTAGTAAATAGCGTAGCTTTAGTTTTCATATCTAAATTTAAAATATATTATGTAGAGTGCAGGGCGTATCATGTAAATTCGATGCGTCCTTTTTGTGCGCTTTTTTTTAAGGATTTTACAAGTGGATATGTTTGAAATTTATTTTCTTTTTTTAAAATTACTATAGAAGTTAAGTTATATATATTATTTTTAAAAACACGGTCTCCAAGCTCACTGGTCACACCCCCGCCTCGAAGGGCTGTCGACTCATGTTTTTTCAAATAATATATATAACACACTTCTTAATATCACTATTGTGGTAGATTAAATTTAAAAATAATAGGAAAGAGGAGAGATAAAACTTATGAAAAGTATAAAAGAAAAAAGAGGAATAACATTAATAACTTTAGCAGTAACAATAGTAGTTATTTTAATATTAGCAG
>CAUWNG010000157.1:0-2156 GCA_963560005.1 uncultured Clostridia bacterium | reverse complement strand
GATTAGATCCAGTTGTTAGAAATGAAATATTAGATATTTTTAGAAATTATATAGAAGAAGATGAAACAAGATCAATTTTTATTTCTACCCATATAACAACAGATTTAGAACATATATCAGATTATATTGTGTTTATAGAAAACGGAGAGATAATTTTTAATATTCCAACAGCAGAACTGTTAGAAAATTATGGAATAATAAAATGTAGCAAAGAAGACTTTTTTAATATAGACAAACAAGATTATATAAGATTTAAAAAAGAAAAATATCAATATGAAGTTTTAACAGGTAATAAAGAAAATATTATAAAAAAATATAATATAACAACTATAGATAAACCAAGTATTGAAGATATAATGTTATTATATGTAAAGGGGGAAAAATAACAATGATAAAAGGATTAATAAAAAAAGATTTATATAATTTAGCAGCATATAAAACATCTATGATTATTATGGTATTGTTTTGTGGTATCGCAATAATAGGTTCAAGAGCAGTTACATTAGGACCCATTATAATATGTACAATGGTTGGAATGATAGCACTTTCTACATTTAATTATGACGAAATAGCCAAATCAAATAAATATATTTTGACATTACCAACAAGTAGAAAAGAAATAGTAAAATCAAAGTTTATTTTAGCAATAGGATCAGCAATAGTAGGTGGAATAATAGGCATGATAATTACAATAATAGTTGCAAACATAATGAATTACATAAAACCAGAAGATATAATAAATATAGATTATAAGGAATTGCTTATTTCTACAGTAGGAGGAATGTTTGGTATAGCTTTGATACAATCAATTCAAATACCAAGTATATACAAATGGGGAGCAGAAAAAGGAAGAATTCAAATGTTTATATTAATGTTTGGCATAGTTGTAATTATATCAGGAATAGCATTTTTACTTATAAAAATGAACATAAATATAAATATAGAAATAATAGAAAATATTCTAAATACTTATGGAATGTCTTTACTTATAGGAATAATTGTATTATTGTACTTTATTTCTTATAAAATATCATGTAAAATTTATAATAAGAAAGAAGAATAAAAAATTATTAATAGAAAAAGCATACAATAATTCAACGATATAACAGACTAAGAGTAATGAGAATTATAGAAAGATAAATTAGAATTTGTTGAAAGGATGAATATGATAAATAATTTATTTGTAGGTTTATTTATGACCTTAATATGGTTAATACCTGTATCAATAGTGGTTACTATAATAATAGGTTTAATATTTTTAATAAAAACAAAACGAATAAGTAATACATTTAAAATTATAATAATTGCATTGACTTTATTTTGTGTATTTATTCTTTTTTATAATTATGAAATAATAAGTGATTCATATATAGAAATGAATGAAATGGTTGACAATAAAAGGCTTATAGGATTATCAGAAGAAGAAGTTATTGAACTATTAGGAGAGCCACAATACAAGTATATTGGTATAGATAATACCCAAAATTATACATATAGTGCAGGAACAATATCTAAAAAGCATTTTTGGAGTAGCGAATATAATCGAAAGATTTATAATCTTAATATAGATTTTGATGAAAATGATAAAGTAGAATATGTTCATATAAAAGAATGTCCTTAAAAGAAGATACTATTATTTGCCAATATTGATATATTAAATAAATTTGTATTTTATGATATAATTACAATAAAAGATGTATAAAAAAATGATTAAGGGAGAAATTGATATGAAAAAAGAAATAATAATATTTATAATTGTATTATTTGTGTGTATTGGAGCAGTAGTTGGTATCTATTGCTATAATAAATCAAATAAAAGAACATATAGTTTAGAATTGCCAATTGCAGAAGAAATTTCAAATATAACATTAAAAAATACTGATATAAATGACTCTCAAGAAATAAAAAATATTGTAGATATTTTAGGCGGAATAAAGAGAGTAACAAAAAAAGAGAGTATTCAAGATATGCCTGTAAATGTTGAAAATGAAATAAAAATCAACTTTAAGATTACAAATAACGAAATAAAAACGATATTTGTGTATAAAAAGAAAAATAAATACTATATTGAACAACCATATAATGGTATATATGAAATAAGCCAAGATGAATATAATTCAATAGAAAAATATATTAAATAAAAATAATTTAAAAAT
>CAUWNG010000156.1:0-2164 GCA_963560005.1 uncultured Clostridia bacterium | reverse complement strand
TACAGAAAGTATTATTGAAGGTGGAAAAGTAAATAATATGACATCTGAAGATATAATAAAAATAGTAAATTTAAAACATGCTTGGGAATTCATATTAAATAAAAATGTTGTTTTAAGTGATACAAATTTTGCTTTATTATGCGAAATAAACAAAATGGTAGAAGAAGGATTTTATTATACAGCAGGTAAAGTAAGAAATACACCAGTAACAATAGGTGGAACAACATGGAAACCAGATTTGCCTATTGAAAGTGTAATAAGAGAAGAATTAGAAGAAATTCTTAGTAAGGAACTGAATGATATAGACAAAGCAATCGAACTTTTATTATATACAATGAAAAAACAAGTTTTTATAGATGGAAATAAAAGAACAGCAGTAATTTATAGTAATCATTATTTGATTTCAAAAGGAAAAGGAATAATAGCAATTCCAGCAGAATTAACAGAAGAATTTAAGGATTTACTTATTCCTTATTATGAAGGAAGAGATGAAAAAGAGATAAAGAAGTTTATTAAAGAGCAATGTTACATGAGAATATAGAAAAGATGCCCAAAATAAATAGTGTTTAAACTTATAAATATTGCATATAATAATATTGCTAGTAAATAGCTAAAAAAGATTAGAATACCCTTGCTAAAGTAGGGACTTAAAAAAGTAGGAATATCCTTGCCAAAGTAGGAACTTAAAAGAGTATGTGGCTGTCATAAAAGGCAGTCACATTTTTTTAAAAGGAGAATTATAATAAATAAAAAATGAATATGGTAATTTTTTACAAAATATCATTTTGTGTTGCATATTATAGAAAAAGCGTTTTAGATAAAAAAGTCTAAAGCGATTTTTTTTATGCGAATTTAAAGAAATAAAAAGAAAAGTAATAATTGCGAATTTGATTTTAAGAATAGAAAACATAGACTTAAAGAAGCTACATATAAAAAACTAAAGGTATTTTTAACACGCCCATTAAACTTATTAGTTATATTTTACTTATAAGTATTGCATAAAAATAAATTTTGTAATAAAATAGAAAAAAAGATCAAAAGAAAAGTAAAAAGGGGGAAAATTTGTGGATAAAAGTAAAATTTGGTTGTTAATTGTGTTAATTGTTATCATAGCATTAATAGTTGTTATTATAATTGTTGCTAATGGAGGAAAAGACAATGACAACAAAATGCAGAATAATAACAAAGAAAATTATTCAACAGTATTAGATGATGGTACAAAAATTAATACAAGCGAAAAATTGAAAGAAACAAAAATATATGGAAGCATACAAATGAGCAATATGAAAATAGCTAGACAAGGAGAAATGACAGTATTAATAGCAGATGTGCAAAATATTGGAGAATCTGTATTAGCTAAACAAAGAGTAAAAATAACTTTGTTGGATGAAGCAGGACAAGTAATAACAGAAATAACACCAGATATAAGGGAACTACAATCAGGTGAAGTGTATACATTTAGTGCTGGTATGACAGAAGATATAGTAAATGCTCAAAATTATACAATAGGAGAGCCATAAATAAGGAGGAAAAAAGTGAGAGAAAAAAGAGAAAGAGGTATAACATTAATAACATTAGCTGTAACAGTAGCAGTAATGTTAATATTGGCAGGAGTTACAATAAATGTAACATTAGGAGATAAAGGTATAATAAATAAAGCAAAAGAGGCAGCTGATAAGATGAATAGTGTGATTGCACAAGATGAAGCAGAACTGAATGAATTATTAAATGAGTTAAATGAAATAATGAATTCAGAATGGGATAGTGGAAATATAGAAATACCAGGTGGAAACAATGAAACTGGCGGAGGAGAAGTCGTAGGTGGAGAAAGTGCAGGAGATTTATATGATAAAGGGACAATACAACCAGGAGATTATGTAGCATATAAACCAACTGGATTAGAAAGCTATATAGTAAATGGCAATCATAGTGGAACTGGAATGAATCAAACAGTGACAAAAGAAAAAATGAATTGGCGAGTATTAGATAAAACACAGGATGGAAAAATACGCCTAATAAGCGCAAATCCAACAAATTCAACAGTAAAATTACAAGCGGCAAATGGATATAATAATGCAGTATATATATTAGATGAATTATGTAATACATTATATAAAGGAACAAATGCGACAGCAAAAAGTTTAAAAATAGAAGATATACAAAA
>CAUWNG010000155.1:0-2196 GCA_963560005.1 uncultured Clostridia bacterium | reverse complement strand
GCAAGATTTTGTATATCTTCTACTATATTTTCTGGCAATCTAAGAGTTTTGCTAACTCCACTATGATTTTCTGGTATTCTTAGCTTATTCATATTTGCAACCTCCTTTGCAAGATATTTTATATTAAAAAACAATATAAATATGCACCTGGTTTTGCTTGCAAATATTTTGCAAATATGATAATATCATTTCAGAAAATCAAAAGAAAAAAATGAAAGGAATGGATTTAATTATGAAGAAACTAAAAGAAGAATTAAAATATGGTAAAAAAGGTATTACCTTAATAGCACTTATTATAACAGTAATAGTGCTTTTAATATTAGTAGGAGTAACAATTAATTTAACAATAGGAGAAAATGGAATATTTAGACAAGCAACAAAAGCAGGAGAAGAATATAGTAAAGCAGAAGCTAAAGAAAAAGTATCTTTATTATTGACACAATATGGTATAGAAAAAGCAACAAATCAAAGTTCAGATTTTGCAAACTTCTTGAGAAAGAACTTACAAGTAGGAGTAGCACAAAATGATGATAATACTTATTCTTTTATGCTAGGAGAATGGCAAGTTTTAACAGATGAAAATAAAGTTATAAGCATAGAAAAGTTTAAACTAGACGTAGATAAAACATATCCTAATGTAGCAAGTATGAAAGCAGATACTGAATTAACAGATGGACAGTTAGTTCAAACAGAAAGCTACTGGGATAAACAATATGGTGGAAGTGCTTATTATGATATAGTAAGTAGCACGAGTTTAGCAGTAGATGATGGCAAATGTATACAGTTAGACAATGGCTTATATGCAGAATTGCACCCAATAAATGATACAGTTACAGTAAATCAATTTGGTGCTTATGGAGATGGAGTACATGATGATGCAGAGGCAATAAATAATGCTATAAATAATGAATTTTCAAATGTAGAATTTGAAAAAAGAGAATATAAAATTAATTCAAGAATTGATATTAACGAAAGTAATAAAACTATTTTGGGCAATGATGCTACAATTTTTTATAACGATGAATTCGTGTTTGTAGATGATTTTATAATTGGAATATTTAACAATGATAATATAATAAAAAATATATTAGTTCAGAATTTATCGCTTATTAATAATAATACTACAAAATCTGAAGAAACTCTAATGTTAAAAGTAATTCGGAGCAGAAAATATTGGAATATACAACTGCAATTTAGAAGCATATAATGTAGAAAGTAACAATAATAGAAAAGTTACAAATATAGATTTACGCCATTATTGGAATAATGTTATTATAGATGGTTGTAATCTAATAAATACAACTTATGGTCCAGCTGGTGGTACAATTTGGATTAGAGCGGGTACAAATGGAACTGGTAATTTGGTAATGAAAAATAACTATATAAAGAAGAGTTGTCATGATGAAACTATTGCTGTTTTTGGAAAAGGTGTAGTTGATGGTGTAATAATAGAAAATAATACTATAAACTTTGATGATACAAATGTAAAAATCAAAAGTAACCCTGTAATGATGTTTGGACTAGAATGTAATGAAATAAAAAATATACAATTATTAAATAACAAAATAAAAATAATAGCCAATTCAGGTTTCTTAGAGGTTCATAATGCTGATAATTTTTTAATATCAGGAAATGATTTTGATATAATTTCTTTGCTTAATTCTGGTTTTGTCTCTTATTTTGGTGCTAATAATTCAAAAAATGTAAAATTTATAGGTAATAATGTAAAATTGCAACATAATCAAATGGCCGAAGATGAAATATTTAATAATATCAATGAAATATCTAATAATAATATTAAATTAGATACAAATTTTGTGTTCTTATGTGCAAATGCTTCAAAATTTTCAAATAATACAATTAAAATAAATAAAACATTAATTGGAGACTATCGATGTATATATCGAATTAGAAATACAACTTTAAACAAAGATGTATTATTTTGTGATAACAAAATATACTTTAAGGAACCACAAGATAGCAAAATAAGTATTAGATTAACTAGTTTAGATCATTCTTATATGAATAATTTTTCACTTTATATTTTAAATAATAGCATATATGGTGAAGATGTTCAAGAAAGTAATCGAAGATATTACTGTTATTTACAATCTATGAAAGATACAACACCTCAAAATATATATTTAAAAAACAATAACTTCGGAATGTTTACAAAAATAGGTTTACATGGAAATT
>CAUWNG010000154.1:0-2277 GCA_963560005.1 uncultured Clostridia bacterium | reverse complement strand
TAAAATATGGTATGAGTGATGCATTAGGTCCAATTTTTATTAATACAGAAAAAGATCCTTATGAGCTTCAATTGTTAGGAGAAAAATTTGGAGATGCAATAGGTGCAGAAGTTAAAATTATGCTAGATAATGCTTATAGCCAAGCACAAAATATATTAAGAAATAATATGGATAAATTAAATAGAGTAGCAGCAACTTTAATGGAAAAAGAAGTTATATCAGCAGAAGAATTTCAGGAACTTATAAAATAAATTAATAGAAAGGTAACAATTACAGAATTTTTATATAATAAAAAATAAAAACACTGAAAAGTTTAATAAAATTTTCCAGTGTTTTAAAATTTTTTATAGATTATTTTTGTATACATGTATCTTTTAGATAATTTAATATTTTTGAATCAGAAGAAAAATTAAAAATTATTTTATATGCATCAAGTTCTTGTTGTTTTACTCCAAATTTTTTATTAATTTCATTCTTTCCATATTTACCATCTCCTATAATAGGATGACCAATGTGAGCAAGGTGAGCTCTTATCTGATGAGTTTTTCCAGTATGTAAAGTAACATCTAATATACTATAATTTTCTTTTGAATTTTTCTCTAATATTTGATATGATGTAATTATTTTAAAATATCCTTTTTCTGGAGTATCAGAAATATATACTATAGATTTCTTTTTATCTTTAAATAAATAAGATATTAAAGTACATGATTTTTTATTAGGAATTCCATAGACTTTTGCTTTATAGTGTTTTTCTATTTCCATATTTTTGAACTTTTCTAATAATATATTTAAACTTTCTGAATTTTTAGCAAATATAACTAATCCACTAGTATTACGGTCTAATCTATGGCAAGGTTCAACATTAACACCATAATTTTCTTTAATAATAGAGGTTAATGAATTTTCACCAGTAGTTTCTAGATTTTTGGGTTTATCAACAACTAATATATTATTATCTTCATAAACTACATTAAATTTCTTGAAAAACAATTTGTCATCAGTAATGTAAACACTTATTCTATCACCAGTGTTTAAAGTAATATTTTCATTAATTTTCACATTATTAATACGTATATCTTTTTTTCTTAGAGCTTTAAAAAAAGTATTATAAGTTAAACCATTAAATTGGCTGAATAAAAATTTATCTAATTTTTTATTATTAAATTTATTATCTACAATTAAAATTCTCATAGTAAGTATTATATTATAAAAAAGTGTAATTTTCAAGATATGAAAATTGGGCATCAAAACAAATTTGGAATTTTGTAAATGCTAAATGATATATATAAGAATAAATATAAAAAATCACACTTAATTAATTTATACATAAAATAATTATATACTGGAGGTAGGTTATGTGGGATTTTATAATTAATGGAATATTTTGGGTTTTAGCTTTATATGGGCTTTTTGAAATTATTAAAACAATAATTTATACATGTACATATACAAATTTAAAGTCAGAAGGAATTTATTTTATAATAGCAGTAAAAAATCAAGAAGAAAAAGTAGAAGGTTTTGTAAGATCAATTTTATTTAGATTTTTGTATGGTAAAGAAGAAAATATAAAAGATATAATAATAGCAGATTTGGACTCTACTGATGGAACTTCTGAAATTTTAAAAAGATTGGGAAAGGAATATGATTACATAAAAATAGCAAATTGGAGAGAATGTAGAGAAATAATTGATAGTATAGATAAAACTAAATAAAGTACTATACATAAAAGTAAATCTACAAAATAGCTTGACAATTAAATTTTGTTAATATTGAATTTAACTATTCAAGTTGAAAAATAGTTAATTTTAATGTTTTTCGACTAATACAAAAAGGAGAAAAAACAAGTATGAAGGCTGAAACCGTTGCAGTTGTAGAGAAAGTCATGTTTTAGTAAATAGTGTAGCTTTAGTTTTTGTACGTAAATTACAAATATATTATGTTAAATATAGAACGTATCTAATAAAAAAGGTGCGTTCTTTTTATGTTATTTTATTACAGAATTTTACTAGTGGATATGTTTGAAATACAAAATTTTATTATTCTTTAATCGTGGAAGTAATAATATGTTTTTTAAAGCGAGCTAGCAATGTTATATATATTATTTTCAAAAACATGGTCTCCAAGCTCACGGGTCACATCCCCGCCTCAAAGGGCTGTCGCCCCATATTTTTTCAAATAATATATATAACATGCTTCAAAAAATGTCGAAAATGGTCAACGAAAAATACTTGTAAAAATATGGAAAGTGTAGTATAAATAATGCAATAATAATTG
>CAUWNG010000153.1:0-2318 GCA_963560005.1 uncultured Clostridia bacterium | reverse complement strand
TGGAGACCATGTTTTTGAAAATAATATATATAACTTAGCTTCTATAGCAATTTATAAAATAATAATAAGCTTTCAAACATATCCACTAGTAAAATTTCCTGTCTCTCTACAACTGCAACGGTTTCAGCTTTCATCCTTGTTTCTCTCCTCTTTTTTGTATTATTATTTAAAAAAGATATTTTTCAATCAATATAGTTAAATTTTATACTAATACTATATACCTGTCAAGTTATTTTGTTTGTATCTATTGAAATTTTAATGTTTTTTTTATATAATTATGTGCATAATTATATTATAGAATGGAGATGCTTTTTATGAAGAACACACTTGTAAAATCTTTATTTAGAAATTTAGACTCTTATGTAGACAAAACAGTTCAAATTTCTGGTTGGGTAAAAACCCTTAGAGACTCAAAAAGCTTTGGGTTTATTGAATTAAATGATGGTTCATTTTTTAATAATGTTCAAATAGTTTTTGATAATTCATTAAATAACTTCGAAGATATTAGAAAACTTTCTATCAGTTCATCTATTATCGTTCAAGGTTTAGTTGTTAAAACTGAAAATGCTAAACAACCTTTTGAAATAAAAGCTAATAATATAATAATTCAAAATTTAGCTGACTTAGATTATCCTTTGCAAAAAAAGAAACATTCCTTTGAATATCTAAGAACAGTATCACATTTAAGACCAAGAACAAATACTTTTAATGCTGTTTTTAGAGTAAGATCTATATTATCTTTTGCTATTCACAAATTCTTTCAAGAAAGAGGGTTTGTATATGTTCACACACCTATTATAACTGGTAGTGATTGCGAAGGTGCTGGTGAAATGTTTAGAATAACTACTTTAGATATGGATAATTTACCTAAAACTGAAGATGGAAAAGTAGATTTTTCTCAAGACTTTTTTGGTAAATCTTCTCATCTTACTGTAAGTGGTCAATTAGATGTAGAAACTTATGCTCATGCTTTTAGAAATGTATATACATTTGGTCCAACTTTTAGAGCTGAAAATTCTAATACAGTTAAACATGCCGCTGAATTTTGGATGGTAGAACCTGAAATTTGTTTTGCAGATTTAAAAGATAATATGGATTTAGCAGAAGATATGATAAAATACATTATTTCTTATGTTTTAGAAAATGCACCTGAAGAAATGGAATTCTTTAATAAATTTATAGATACTAGTTTATTAGATAGATTACATCATGTTGTTAATTCTGATTTTGCTAGAATTTCTTATACTGATGCTATAAAAGAACTAGAAAAAGTAAATGATAAATTTGAATTTCCTGTTTCATTTGGTACAGATATACAAACTGAACATGAAAGATATTTAAGTGAAGTTGTATTTAAAAAACCTGTATTTGTTACAGATTATCCAAAAGAAATTAAAGCATTTTATATGAAAGAAAATCCAGATGGAAGAACTGTAGCTGCAACTGATTTGTTGGTTCCTGGAATTGGAGAAATAATTGGTGGTAGTCAAAGAGAAGATGATTTTGATAAATTAACAAAACGTATAGAAGAATTAGGTTTAGATAAGAAAGATTATTGGTGGTATTTAGATTTACGTAGATATGGAAGCTGTTCACATGCAGGATTTGGATTAGGTTTTGAAAGAATGATGATGTATTTAACAGGTATACAAAATATTCGTGATGTATTACCATTCCCACGTACACCAAAAAGCTGCGAATTTTAGACTAATAACTAAATTTAAATCTAATAGGATTTTGCCTATTAGTGTATAGGTAATATGATTTAGTCATATTACCTATTTATTTTAAAAATTATACTATTTACTTTAGACACTTTATCTTAAGAAAGGATTGTAAACAATAATGGAAAAGTATACAAAAAAATTAGAATATGACAAAGTTATAAATATATTAAGTGGATACTGTAATACTTATATTGGAAAGGAATTATGTTATAAGTTACAACCAAGCTTCAATTTTAATGAAGTTACTAAACTTCTTTCTCAAACAGATGAAGCTTGTTTATTACTTGTAAAAAAAGGAAACTTACCTTTAAATTCAATTCCCAATATTAGTAATTACTTAAAATTATTAGATAGTGGATTAATTCTATCTATAAAAGGATTATTAGACATTGCTAGATTGTTAAAAATTTCTAGAGAATTAAAAAATTACTTTTTCTCTGATAAAGAATCTATAAATGATGAATATAAATTGCTTTATAATTATTTTGATAATTTATATTCCAACCAAAGCATAGAAAACAATATTTTAGAAAAAATAATCGATGAAGAAAATGTAGCTGATAATGCATCTTCTAAACTAAGCTCATTAAG
>CAUWNG010000152.1:0-2327 GCA_963560005.1 uncultured Clostridia bacterium | reverse complement strand
CATTATAATTTTTAGATAAATATTCAATTATTTTATTATATTTTTTATCAAGAAACAATTTTAAAGATAAATATATATTTTTGATATTTTGTTTATCTAATTTAGTATAATCATAATTAGGATGTAAAACTCTTAAAAATAATGAAATATCAAAATTTGTAATATTTTTATTTGATGAAATTAAATTATTTTTAAAGTTAAAATTTGATTGCCTTAAAAATTTTTTACATATTTCATATTCTAATTTTTCCAAAGCTTTTCTTCTTAATTCATTTAAAGTACTTATACTTGGTACATATAATCCATCATCAAGTTGTACAGTTATTTTATCAAAAAAATATGGAGTGTTATTAGTTTTAGAAATTTGTTTAATAATACGTTCTACACTTATAGGAGTTTTTAATGCTTCTATAGGTACAATATCTGATACTACTGATATATTTATTTTTTTATATAAATCAGGAACATCATTTTGAGAAGAAAAAATATTTATGCTAATTGGAGTGTTTTTCTTTACTACAATATTACAAATTAAAGGAATTTTAATATTTTCTTTATTTTCATAAGATTTTTTTGCATCTAAAAACAATTCTTTACTTGTAAGTTTATATACTTTATCTCCAACAGAAATATTTCCTTTCATTCTGCCAATAGTAATTAATGTGCCTTTTTCCGCATGTTGTGTATTACAATTTTTAATCATTAATTCAGAAATGTTATATTTGCTTCTTTCTTTTTCAACACTAATTGAATCACCTAAGCTAATGTCTTCATTAGAAGTAAGGGTTATATAACCTTTATTAGGGTTATATGAACTAATATTTCCTAAATATAATCCCATGTTATTAGGCTTTTCTTTAAATATTAAATTTTTATTAGCTTTTGAATTTAAATGACCTTCAGAAAATCCACCTCTGTTATATACTTGTTGTAAATTATGAATATCTTCAGAATCAACTATATATTTTTTACCAGATATAGCTAAATCAATATATTTTCTATAAATTTTAGTTACTGTAGCAACATATTCAGGACTTTTCATTCTTCCTTCTACTTTAAAACATTTTACACCAGCATTAATTAGTTTTGGAATATAGTTTATACCACATAAATCTTTAGGACTTAACAAATATCCTTTATCATAAATTTTTTCTACTTTTTCTTTATTGTCTTTAGATATTAGAGTGTAAGGAAGTCTGCAAGGACCAGCACATTTGCCACGATTGCCGTGAACGACCACCTACAACACTAGAAAAAAGGCATTGCCCTGAATAAGAAATACATAAGGCACCGTGTATAAAAGTTTCAATTTCTATATTAGTATTATTACAAATATATTCTATTTCATTTGCATTAATTTCTCTTGCTAGTACCACTCTTTTAAATCCTAATTTTTCAGCTTGTAAAGCTCCTTCTAAGTTATGTATAGACATTTGCGTGCTAGCATGAATAGCAAGTTTAGGAAAATTTTTAATTAAAAAAGTTGCTAAACCTAAATCTTGTACAATAATAGCATCTATTCCAGCCTTATAAGCTTCATTTGCCAAAGCAACAGCATCTTCAAATTCAGAATTATGTATTAAAGTATTTAAAGTCAAATTTGTTTTTACATTACGCAGTTTACAATATTTAATTAGTTCTTTCATTTCTTCAATAGAAAAGTTAGTTGCAAATGAACGAGCATTAAATTTACTAACTCCAAAATATATGCTATTAGCACCATTTTGTACAGCAGCTTTTAAGCAATTAAAATCTCCAGCAGGAGCTAAAAGTTCAACATTTTCCATATTAAATCACCACTAATATTGTAACATAAATTAATAAATTTGCATACTAATATTATATATAAAATTATAAAAATTTAAGTAAAATTAAGGAGGTTAAGATGCAAGAAGAATTAAGAAATTGCGGATGTTCATGCAATAATAGTTGTTGTAATTCAAATAATTGTGGAGGATTATTTGGAAATTTATTTGGTGGCTGTGGATGTGGAGATAATAGTATGTTATTTTTTATACTAATATTTTTACTATTATTTACAAACAGTGGATCTGGTTGTAGAAGATAAAGATAAACAAGTATTAAAATTAAAGCGTGTCTGAAATAAAGGACACGTTTTTAATTAAAAGTATTGAAAAAATATAAATAAAAAATTTATCATCTTTTAAACTTGACAATTAAATTTTGTTAATATAAAATTTAACCATAGTAGTTGAAAACAAGTTGCTTTTAATGTTTTTTGACTAATATAAAAAGAGGAGAAAAAATAAACATGAAAGCTGAAACCGTTGCAGTTGTAGAGAGAGAGAGAGAGAGAGAGTTATGTT
>CAUWNG010000151.1:0-2383 GCA_963560005.1 uncultured Clostridia bacterium | reverse complement strand
GGCATGAAAAGTTATTTAAAATGTTAAAATATATTAATCATGCCTCTTTTGTTCTATAAACTTTGAGTTTTATTTTCAAAGTTTATATTTAATTAAATCTTAATAATTATTAAATTTTTATTTAATAATTATATGATAAAATAATTTCACAAAGTTGGAAGAGAAAAAATATATAATTGTTTTAAAAAACAAAAAAAAGTTGTATAATAAATTTATAGACTTTAGAGAGGATTGTAAAAAAATGAAAAATAGAAAAAAAGTTAAAATACTAAAAATTGTTCTACTAGTTTTAGTCATTTGCCTTTTAATAGGAATAATAACATATCTTTTTCCTTTAATAAAAAATTTAAGTAGCACAGAAGGTCAAATAGCTTTTAAAGAAAAAGTAGAAAGTTCTGGAATTTTTGGATTATTGTTGTTATTTGGACTACAATTTGCTCAAATATTTTTAATAATTTTACCAGGTGAACCAATAGAAGTACTTGCGGGAATGTGTTATGGAACAATAGGTGGAACTATATTTGTAACAGTATCTGCATTTATAATAACTGCTTTTATATTCTTTTTAGTAAGAAAATTAGGAAGAAATTTTGTTTATCAATTTTTTGATAGTAAAAAAATAGAAAAAATAGAAAATAGTAAATTATTTAAAAATACAAAAAAAATAGAATGGATTATGATCATTTTATTTTTCATTCCAGGAACACCAAAAGATTTACTGGTTTATATAGGAGGATTATTACCATTAAAACCATTAAGATTTATATTAATTTCGACTTTTGCAAGACTGCCTTCAGTAATTTCTTCTGCAATAGCAGGGGCAAATTTGGTATTAGGTAATTGGCAAATGAGTTTAATAGTATATGTTATAACATTTATTATAATTGGTATAATAATGTTTATTATTAATAAATTTGATAAAACAAATATTACAAAAGAAGCTATAGAAACAATAAAGTAAAGGTATAAATGATAGGAATCTGGGAATACTTTTTATAAATTAGAAATAGAAAGAAGAAAATTCTGTTTCTAGCAGGAACAATAATAGAAAGGGTCGTGGAAAAGTATGATTAATAATGATTTAAATCTATTTCTATCTAATTTAAATGTTTTCTATAGAAAGTTACAAAATTATCATTGGAATATAAAGGGAACAGATTTTTTTACAATGCATGCTAAATTGGAAGAATATTATAGTGAAATTAATGAACAAATTGATGAAGTCGCTGAACATATTTTAATGCTAGGAGGACAACCTTTAGGAACATTAAAAGATTATTTAGATACTACTCAAATAAAAGAAGCTCAGAATGAGAAAATATGTACGGAAACAATTTCTAGTGAAATAATAACAGACTTAAAGATATTAATAGAAAATGCAACAAAAATAAAAGAAGAAGCTGATAATGAAAATAGATATACAACATCTTCATTAATGGATAAGTATTTAGAAAATTATAATAAAAAGAATTGGATGATATCGCAAATGCTTATGAAATGATTATAATGATGTAAAAAAGAAGACCTATAAAAAAAGGTCTTCTTTTTTGGAGTATTTTTTTATTAGAATAAATGTATAAAATATTCTAATTCTGAATCACTTAGAGTTTCATCAGTAAAAGATGCCGGTTGTGGTAAAAAGATTGATAAAACTTTCTCTTGTTTTATCAGCCAATCGATTGCAGGAGTAGTTTCTTCTTTATAAGAAATAAGTCTTTTCTTTACAATATTGTAATCATCATCATTTCTTTTACAAAGAGTTCCAGAACATTTATCACATGTATTTTCGACTTTAGGTGGTTTTATCTTATTAGAATAAGAACAACCGCAAGCAGGACAATATAATCGGTGAGATGTTCTTTCTAATACGTTTTCATCGGCTATATTAAAAACAACCATTCCAATTTTGTCTTCCTTGAAATTTTTTACTAAAAATTTTGCTTGTTTCTTATTTCGAGGGAAACCATCTAAAATAACATCTTTACCCATTTTTCTATAGGTTTCAATTTTAGTCTTTATAATATCACAAACCATTTCGTTTGATACAAGCTTACCTTGCTCTATATAAGACTTGATTATTTTGTTATAAAGTTCTGGATCATCTCTTTCAAAATTCCGAAGAACTTGTCCCAAAGAGATGATAACAAAGTTATCCAACACTCCTTTCTTTCTTAATGCTTCAAGCCGTGTACTTTTACCAGCAGCGACTTTTCCCAAACAAACAATAATGTTCATTCGGCAAACCTCCTTTAATAATTTAGTAATTGCTATATAAGCACTATTCATTATACCATAATTATTTACATTATACAAACAAAATATATTAATAATATGAATATTCTGTGATATGATCACCCTATAAAATTATTTTATGAAAAGTTCA
>CAUWNG010000150.1:0-2404 GCA_963560005.1 uncultured Clostridia bacterium | reverse complement strand
AAGCACCAGGCATATTAGCAGGACATTCAATGAAGTCATTAATAGAATCTATAGCTAGAACTTGATTATAAGAAAGATGATTTATAATTCTATAAGAAGCTTGTTCTTCTGTAATTTCTTTATCATACATATACATTAAAGGTCTATAAGGAACTTCCATTGCTTTACATAAATTTTTTAGAACTTTATGACTTGGATTTCTTTCGCCTTTTTCAATATGTGTAATATGACCAGTATTTATATTAGTAGCTCTGGCAATTTCAGCTTTAGTGTATTTTTTTTCTTTTCTGATTCTTGCTATCATGTTTCCTAACATAATAATCCACCTCGTAAATTAATTCTTAAAACATTATATATAAAAAGAAAAAAAAAGTCTATAGATAATATTAAAAAAAATCAAAATTTGACAAAATATAATATAAAATTTATTGTAAATTTTATATTGTTATGATAATATATATTTATTGTGAGAATATAATTTTTTTAGTATTAACTATCAATCTATATGGAAGGGAAGAGAATATTTATGGCGAAAAAAGAAAAAAATGAAAGGCTTGATAAGATAATACAAGAAACTAGTAAATTAGAGGAACAAGAAAAAATGCAGAATGAAGAAAAAGATAAAGAAATAGTTTCTTTAGAAAAAGAACAAGAAAAAGAAGAAATTAAAGAAAACAATATTGAGAAAGAGAAGCCTGATTCAGAACAAGAAAACGGACATGAATATGAAGAAGAAAAAATAATAAAAGAAAAAAATGACAGTAATGAGCAAGAAGTAAAAAGTAAAAATATAAAAAAAAGAAATGTAGTTTTAATAGTATCTTTAATTATTATGATTTGTATAGTTTTATTTGTATCTGTTATTTTTGCTATTTTAAATATAAATAATGAAAAAATAATATCAGGAATTTCTATAATGGGTATAGATGTTTCAAATTTAACTCAAGATGAAGCTAGAAATAAATTAAATGAAATTACAGACAAAAAGTTAGAAAGCAATATTGAAATGCAATATGAAAAATATAAAGTTACATTAAATGCAAAAGAATTTGAAACAAAATTTGATATAGATACTGCTGTAGCAGAAGCATATAATGTTGGAAGAGATGGAAATATTGTAAAGAACAATTATTCAATTCTTTTTTCTAGTATATTTAAAAAAGACATAAATTCTAAATTATATTATGATGAAGGACTTTATGAAAAAAAAGTAGATGATATTGCATCAAAATTACCAGGTTCTGTTGTAGAAGCGAGTTATTATGTAGAAGATGAAAAACTTATAATTGTTAGCGGAAAAGCAGGTAATATAATAAAAGAAGATGAATTAAAAAATAATATATTAAATGAATTAAAAAATATAAACGAGAGCTATAAGGTAATGACTATCCCAGTAAAAAAAGTGGAACCACAACCAATAGATTTAAAAAAGATAAGAAATGAAATATATAAAGAGCCTAAAAATGCATTCGTAGAAAAAAATCCTATAAAAGTACATACAGAAGTTAATGGAGTTGATTTTGGTATTACTATTGAAAATGCAGAAAAATTATTAGAAAAGAAACAAAAAGAATATACAATACCTCTAAAAATTACTCCAGCGGAAAAAACACTTGCAGATTTAGGAGAAGAAGCATTTCCAGAAAGATTATCAACATTCCAAACTATATATGATGCAAGTAATTATAATAGAAGTACTAATATAGCTTTGGCAAGTAAAAAAATAAATGGAACAATAGTAATGCCAGGAGAAAAATTTTCATTTAATAAAGTTGTAGGAAAAAGAACTTTAGAAGCAGGGTTTAAAGAAGGAACAGCATACATTGGAGGAGAAGTTGTACCAGATGTAGGTGGAGGGATTTGTCAATTATCATCTACTTTATATAATACAGCGTTACTTGCAAATTTAGAAATAGTAGAAAGAAGTAACCATATTTTTGAAACCAGTTATGTGGCAGCAAGCAGAGATGCAACAGTATATTGGGGAACACTAGATTTTGTATTTAAAAACAATAGAAGTTATCCAATAAAAATAGTTTCGGACTCTAGCAATGGGGTATGTAAAGTAAGTATATATGGAATAAAAGAAAAAGAAGAATATGAAGTAGTAATTCAATCAAAAATAATTTCATATATACCATATACGACAGAATATGAAAAAGATGCTAATTTAGAAGAAGGAAAAGAAATTATAGAGCAATATGGGCATGATGGATGTAAAAGTGAAGCTTATAAGATATTAAAGAAAAATGGAAAAGTTGTATCAGAAAAATTATTGTCAAAAGATACATATAGTGCTATGGAAAGAAAAGTAAGAATAGGAACAAAGAAAAAGTAGTGTTTTTAACTCTGTCAATGATTTTTGAAAATGTCCCAAAAAATTTTAAACATAAGCCCTAAAAAT
>CAUWNG010000149.1:0-2405 GCA_963560005.1 uncultured Clostridia bacterium | reverse complement strand
AAGGTAAACAAAAAAGAACAGAGAAAATTGGAAACGACTACAATCAAACGGTCATCTGCATCAATGGAAAATATATGTATAATCCTAAAAAAATAGGAGATTAATTTCACTAAACCCTTAGCCACTAGTATGCTTTACTAGTGGCTTTTTTATTAGTGTGATTTATATTGGAAATTATTTTTCAAATTCTTTTGAAAGTTTTCCTATTGCCTTTGTTTCAATTCTAGAAACATAGCTACGTGAAATTCCCATCATATCTGCAATTTGATTTTGAGTCTTTGGTTTTTCTCCATTTAAACCAAATCGTAATTCTAATATAGTTTTTTCTCTTGTTTTCAGAACTTCTTTCATTTTACTGTATAGTTTTTTTATTTTGAATTTTATATCTATTTCATCCTCAATAGATTTGTCGTTATTTTCTAGTACTTCTTGTAAAGTAACAGTATTATCATCTTTATCCTTCCCAATTGGATCTTCTAAATATACTTCGGCACCTAATTTTTTTATACTTCTTAAATGCATTAATATTTCATTATCAATACATCTTGCAATATAAGTTGCTAAACGAACTCCTTTGCTATTATCAAAACTATTAATTCCTTTTATAAGTCCTATTGTTCCTATTGAAATTAAATCATCTTGCTCAACATTTGAAGAATTATATTTTTTACTTATATATGCTACTAATCTTAAATTTCTTTCTATTAAAATATTTCTTGCGTCTTCATTACCGGATTTTAATAATTCTAAATAAACTTTCTCTTCTTCGGGGGTTAGAGGTTCTGGAAAAAGATTAGAGCTTACAATATATCCCACAACTAATATTGCAGTTTTGAAGAAAATAAAAAAACCACTTAAAGAAATAGATAGCATGACTGCACCTCCAAATTCATATACAAAATTATATGTTGAAAAAAATTAAAAGTGCATGACCTTATAAAATTTAACAATGTAAAATTATATAAGTTTGAACACTTAATTTTTGTAAATTTTTTGTAAAAAATATTGTAAAAAAAATTACTTAAGTATATAATTCAAGTGTAATAAATTTATATAAGTTTATTAAGCAAAGGAGGAATAATATGTTAAAATCAAACATTGGTTGGAGCACAGAAGCAGATAATTTTGAAGCAGGAAGAGCCTCAGCAAAGAAGGCTGTAGTAGATTTAGTACAAACAAAGGTAGCATTTTTATATACATCATCAGATAATGATGTAGAAAAAGTATTAAATGGAGCAAAGACAGAATTAGGAACTGCACCAATAATAGGTTGTACATCTAGTGGTGGAATTATAGTACCAGATGGATATATTTCTTCAGAAAATGGTTTTGTAGGTATTATGGCTATTGGAGATTCAGATACAACAGTTGGTGTAGCAGGAGCTAAAAAGAAGAAAACAGCAAGAGAAACAGGAAAAGAAGTTGCAATTGAAGCAATGAAAAAGGCGGGAGTTGATTTTGCACCAGCATATTTTTATATGGTTGCTTCTCCAGGGGAAGAAGAAGATTATCTAAAAGGAATAGAAGATGTTATAGGTAGAGTACCATTTTTTGGAGGAAGTGCAGCAGATAATGCAGTAGCAGGAGATTGGAAAATATTTACTAATGACTCTATATTTGCAGATGGTGTAGCAGTGGCATTCTTTTATACAAATAAGAAAATGGCTAATGTATATACAGGTGCATATCATGAAACAACAAATTCAGGAATTATAACAAAGTTAAATGGAAAAAGAACATTGGAGGAAATAGATGGAGAACCAGCAATAAAGAAATATGCAGCATGGACAGGTAAAAAAGTTAAAGATTTAGAAGGTAGCAATTTATTAGTACAAACTATATTAGCACCTCTTGGAGTTAAAGATAGATTAGGAGATTTAGTAGCAATTCGTCATCCAATGAATGGAAATGTAGACTACTCAATGAATATTGGAAACCATTTAGCTGTAAATACAGCAGTAATTCAAATGGAAGCTACAGTTGATGAATTGATAAATTCTACAGGAAAAACAATGAAAGAAGTAAACAAAGAATTAGGAGAAGAAGTAGGAGCATATTTACTAGTTCATTGTGGAGGAAGAAAATTAGGTATTGGAGATAGAATAGACGAAGTTGCAAAGCAACTAAAAAAAGAAGCAAATGGAGTACCTTTTATGACAATATTTACATTTGGTGAATATGGTTCAAAAGATCATGGAGCTAATACCTGTGGAGGTTTAATGTTATCATTTACAGCATTTGGAAAATGAAGAGCAGGGGAAAAACCAAAAAGGAGTGAAACAAGTATGAAAAATTTAATAGGATATGAATGGAAAGAGGCTTCTAATGGAGCTAAAATAGAAGTTGTTAATCCGGCAACAAGTGAACTTATAGATACAGTTCCAAATGTTACATTAGAAGATGTA
>CAUWNG010000148.1:0-2479 GCA_963560005.1 uncultured Clostridia bacterium | reverse complement strand
ATTTCAGAATTACCACAAATGTATATAAATGCGGTAATTAGTGTTGAAGATCACAGATTTTATAAACATCCTGGAATTGATATAATTGCAATAGGAAGAGCATTAGTTAATGATATTAAAGCTATGAGTTTTGTAGAAGGTGGAAGTACAATTACACAACAATTAGCAAAAAATATATATTTTACACAGGAAAAGAAAATTGAAAGGAAAATAGCAGAAGTATTTATGGCATTTGAGATAGAAAAGAGATATAATAAAAATGAAATATTAGAACTATATTTAAATACGAGTTATTTTGGAGATGGATATTATACAGTAAAGGAAGCAAGTAGAGGTTATTTTGGGAAAGAGCCGATAGAAATGAGTGATAGTGAATGTATAATGTTAGCGGGGATACCAAATGCTCCTTCAGTATATGCACCAACAAAAAATCCGGAATTAGCAAAACAAAGACAAAAACAAGTAATAGAAAAAATGATAAAAAACAAATATTTGACACAAGAAGAAGCGGATAAAATAATTGAGCAATAAAACAAAATAATATGATATAATGTGTCTAAATACGATATTCAAGGTAAGAAATATTGGCTTTCTTACACATAATTAAAATGTTAATAAGCATTGCTTGTAGCAACGGACTGTTTTTTATATAATGATTTCAATAAGGAAAGGAGTTGTTGTAAAATGTTAAAAGAAAACATTAAAGTAATACGAAAATCAAAAGGACTTTCACAAGAAGAACTTGCCATAAAGTTGAATGTAGTTAGGCAAACAATTTCAAAATGGGAGCAAGGTTTATCTGTTCCAGATGCAGAAATGTTAATTACAATATCAGAAGTTCTTGAAACACCTGTAAGTACATTGCTTGGAGAAAATATTTCTGAATCTAAAGTTGATGAGATAAAAGCAATTTCTGAAAAATTGGAAATAATAAACTTACAACTATCACAAAGAAAGAATGAAAGAAGAAAAATAGCTCATTGGTTACTAATTTCATTATGTATAATTATGATAATTATTTTCACAACTTTAATTTTATTAAATAGTCCGTACTTGAATTGGGATTATAGTAACCCAGAAAATGCAGTTTTAGGAGTTGCTTTTCATTCTTTTGAATGGTTATTTATCAGAATAGCACCAATTATTCTTATTGGACTAATTATTGCAATTTTCTTGACTAGAAAGAAAGATTAAAAACTTTAATTTTTGCATATTATATTGTTTAATATCTTTGGTTTTAGCATATAAATATGCACCAAAAACATTTAAGTTAAGAGTATAAAAAAGCAAAGTGCTAACAAAATACAAGCATTTTGCTTATTTTTGTTACAGAAAAAATTAAAAAATTATTAATGTCACTTACTTGTCACCTTGTATGATTTATAATAAAGAAAATTATATAAAGGAGAAGTTTAAAAGATGAAAACTAAAAAACTATCAAACAAATTAAAAACTATTATTTTTATTTTAATCATAATAATTTCTATTGGATTACTTATTATGTGGGCGACAAGGCCAGAAAATTTAGGTGGATTGATAGACGATATTGAAGAACTTTTTAATAATAATCAATTTAGTGGTTCTTATAATGCAAAATCTCTTCTTCTTTTAGATCTTTCAAATGATAATGATTTTGTTTCAAAAAACATAGAAGATAAACAAGTTCCAGCAAGTTTAGCAAAATTGTTTGTTATTGAATATGCTTCGACATTTACTAATTTAGATGATATAGTTTCTGTAAATAATTCTTCACTTGCACTAACAAAACAAGGTTCATCAGTTGCTAATATAAAAGAGAAAATATATTATCTTGAAAATTTATTTGCAGCAATGTTAGTTCCTTCAGGAAATGATGCTGCTTATGTTGTAGCAGATTATTGTGGAGGTATTATTTCAAAAGAAGCGAAAACAACTAAAGAACGTATAAATGTATTTATGGATAAATTAAATGAATATTTAAAGAAACAAGGATATAAAAATACTAAATTGCGTGATCCAAGTGGCTATGATACAGAAGCACAAACAACAGTATTAGATTTGGCAAAAGTAGTAAAAAAATTATTAAAACATCAATGGTTTAGAGATATAGTATCTCAAACATCTTATACTGCAACTTTACCAGACAAAAGTAAACAAACTTGGAAAAATACAAATATCTTTCTTGATCCAACATCAGAATATTATAATGAAAATGTACTAGGAATAAAGACAGGGTCATTAGCAGATGATTATAATTTAATTGTTCTTTATAAAAAACATGGAAAAGAATTTCTAGTATGTAGTTTGGGTTCTCAATCAGATACTTCACGATATGATGATGTTAATTATATTTTAAAGACAATAGATGAGTCAGATTATTTGAGAAAATAAATTTAATAAATCTATTGACAAATGTTATGTACTGTTATATAGTGTTATAAGAAGAAGGAGGAACTTATGAATATTATTATAAGTAACAGTAGTAGTATCCCAATATATG
>CAUWNG010000147.1:0-2531 GCA_963560005.1 uncultured Clostridia bacterium | reverse complement strand
ACTTTGTGTTGCGAAACTAAAAAAGTTTCATATTGTTTCCTATTATATAAAAAAAGAGATACTAATTTCTTAATATCTCTAAATTGTTAATGTAAGTTATAATTTACAATAATCATATATAAAAAATGTCATTTTTGCTTCTTTTCCTTTAATCACAAAATTTTGTGACTTTTCAGCACATCTATTCATTCCTTGATGCTCATAAAATCCATAATTGCAACTTGTATCAGTAAATAAGTAAAAATTATTAATATTTTTTGATTTCATATATTCTACCATATCTTCAAACATTCTTTTACCTATTCCTTTTCCTCGAGCTTTGCTAGATATTGCAAAAAAAGCAACTTCTCCTTCATATTCTTTTTTACATTCTTTTAAAAGTTCTTTATCTATTTCATCTACATTTGAAAAAATCTTTGATGTGTTTCTTCCCTCTTTAAATAAGTATAAAGATATAATAGCAAACGCTTGCTTTAGTTTATATTTTAAAGGGCATTTATGTGATTTAATATCTTTTGCCATTATAACCCCTATTGGTTTATTATTTAATAATGCTACTCTTGTATAAGTTTGATTTGTTAAACAACTGCTTAAAAATACCTTTGCCATCTTGTGTGCTGTTTTTGAAGAACAAAGATCATTATATTTCCATGCCTCTATAATAATTTCTTCAATCATTTTTGAATCTTCTTTTTTAAATTCTCTAAAAATTATCTCTTCTTTCATATAATACACTCCTTTTCTACTTTTAGTATAAAGTGTCTAGTAAGTGTAAAGTCAAGTTTATTCTTTAATTTTTATTAAAATTTGTGTAACATATTCATTTTCATTACAAATTGCAAAATCATTTAAACCTTTTTCATAAGCATATCCTGTTAATTGTAAATGATTTTCTTCTGCATATTCTAACATTTTTTCATACATTTTAGGCAACTTATTCCAATTTCCTTTTATATATCCACATAAATATTTTCCTTTAGCTTTTATGAAAATATCTTTATTTTTGCTTAGGCTTGGGGTAAATAATCCATCATATTCTTCAAAATTTTTATTTTGTACTTTTTCTAAGGATATATAACTTCCTACACCTGCTCTACATTGTTCGATTCCCCACATTTCTTTCATATATGAAAATAATCTTTGCAAATCTTCATCTTTAAATGCAAATGGTGCTATTAATAAATTTTCTTGTTCACATTGGATTATTTGAATTGTCATATTCTCTTTTTGCTCGCTAAGTAATAATTGATTTTTTTTCTCATCAAGTAATTTTTTTGTCTTTTCTAATTTTTTAATTTCTTCTTCTATTTCGCTAGATTTTTTATCTATAATTGTAATAAAATCTTTTGCATTTGGTTTTTCTACATAATTTTTAATTTCCTTTATGCTCATATTTAATTCTTTAAACATACGAATATATTCAAAATCTATACTTTGCAAAGCATCATAATATCGATAATTATTTTCTCCTTTATTCTTAGGAGAAAATAAACCTATTTTATCATAATAATGAAGTGTACGTTTATTTACATTATGCAATTTTGCAAATTGAGCTGTTGTTAAACAAAAAAATTCTTTATTCATTCTTTTCCTCTATTCTTTTTTATTTTTCAATTCATCATTTATTAAGATAATTATCTTTTTGAAACTATCATTCATATTAATCAACGATTTTTGCTCTTGTCATATTCACCTTATATCTCTAACTTACTTTTTTTGTGTATTTACACATTTTTTGTTAATAGTATATTCTCATATACTTCTTTTAATATTTCATATCTCTTTTCTAAAATTCTTTTGTAAAAATCTTTTCTTACTAAGGACATTCCTTCAACATCATCAATAAATTTATTTATTGTATTCATATTGATATTTAAAAATAGTCTTTTAATAGCATTGTTACATTCTTTATTTTTCATTTGCTTGATATATGTCATATAATTAATTTTCTTTCCATATTCCTTTAAGCACGAATAGCTATTTATTGCTAAATTTTTTAATTCTGTTTCATTAATTCTTTTAATTTCTTCATCTTCAAGCATTGGATTTAAAGCTGAACCACAATCATAAATTGGAGAAAATTCCACTTTTCCTGTATTTTTATTCAATAAAAATCCCCAATTTCCATTATGTCTATCCGTATTTCCAATTAAACTATCAATAACAAACATATCCCAAAATTCTTGTTTTGTTTCTTCTGCACAAATCATTTTACTTTCTTCTATTACTTCCATAATATCATTTAGTTCTGTTTCTATCTTTTTATCTGGATTTGTACTTAATGCCAAATTTTCAAATTCATATAGTATATTATCCATATTTGTAAAGTCTTCACAAGCACATACTATTTTTTCTTTTCCATTATAGTTGTACTTCCCAAGTATTGTATTTTGAACTTTAAAACCGCATATTTTAAATATATTGCTTCCAATATATTCAGAAAAAGCATTATTAATATATGATATATTTTTATTTTTTTCTCTAACTGGATCTGGAAACTTTACTAAATACTTTTTATTATTATATATTAG
>CAUWNG010000146.1:0-2552 GCA_963560005.1 uncultured Clostridia bacterium | reverse complement strand
TATAGTGCAGTAAGTATGTGCTGTAGAAAATTATTAATGCATATTGCAGTACAATGTGGTGCTAAAGAAAACTTGAAATTTGTAGAATATGTTAATTATTTAGATATAGAAAATTATATACCTAAAAATTCAAAAAAATGGGTTGATATAATTAGAAATAAAGGTAATGAGACCAATCATGAGATAAAAATTTCAGATGAAAAAGAGGCACAGCAGTTAATAAAATTTATTGAAATAATAATAACTTTAATATATGAAATTGAATTAGAAATAGAGGAATAATATGAAATATAAATTGGAAGAAATTGCGGATATATATGATTCATTACATCAGACACCAAGTTATATTGAAAATGGAATTTCAATGGTAAGAGTGACTGATTTAAGTGAAGGATATTTAAATTTAAATAAAACATTAAAAGTATCAGAAGAAATCTATAATGAATTTACAAAGAAATACGTACCTAAGAATAATGATATTATAATGAGTAGAGTTGGTACATATGGAGTGTGTGTCTTAGTGAATACTGAAGAAAAGTTTTGCTTAGGACAAAATACTGTTATAATATCTCCAAAACAAAATAAGAGATTTTTATATTATTATTTGATGTCAAGCAATGTTAAGGAACAAATTGAAGGTTTTGTAACAGGGTCTACTCAAAAGACAATAAGTTTGAAAAATATAAAAAATATAATAATAGATTTACCAAGTGATGAACAGCAAGAAAGAATAGCAAATGTTTTAGATAATATTACTCAAAAAATAGAATTAAATAATCAGATAAATGATCATTTGCATGAGATTCTAAAGACAATATATAAAGAATGGTTTGAAAATGATGAAATCATAAATAATGGAAAATTTGATAAATTAGGAAATTATTTAGATATAGAGAGAGGTTTGTCATATAAGGGGAAATTTTTAGCTGCTGAGGGTACACCGATGATAAATTTAGGAAATATTATGCCAGATGGTGTATTTAGATTAGAAAAAAATAAATATTATACAGGTGATTATAAAGAAAAAGTAACAGCTAATATTGGAGATATTGTGATTGCAAATACAGATATGACTCAAAATAGGGAAGTAATTGGAACACCAGTTATAATACCTCCTATATATGATAAACAAGTTATATTTTCTCATCATATTTATGGATTAAAAAATCTTAAGTTGCCTAAAATGTATATTTTTTATAATTTACTTTCTACTAGATATAACAGTATTGTAGCAGGATCTGCTACTGGAACTACAGTACTAGCTCTACCCAAAGAGATAATTCAAAACTATGAGATACTAATACCAGATAGCAATAAGTTAAATGAATTTGAAAAAATAGCAAATATTATACAAAAAAGAAGAGAACAAATTATATCAGAAAATATACAACTAGAACAATTAAGAGACACGCTATTACCCAAGCTAATGAATGGCGAAATAGACCTAGATAAGATAGAAATTTAGTCATACTAATAACTATTTGTAGAAGGAGTAATATATGAAGTCAAATGTTGATTCACTTATAGAAAAGTCGATTGCATGTGCGGTATCTGCAATTGAAATATATAATAAACCAGATTTTAAATACAGAGAAGAAACATTTTCAATTTTAATGATAAATTCATGGGAACTTATTCTTAAAGCAAAAATGATAAAGGATTCAAAAAATAATATAAAAGTTATTTATATTAAGGAAAATATTCCTAAAAAGGCAGGAGGAAAATCAAAAAGATGGAAATATAAATTAAACAAAAAAGGATACAACCTTACATTAGGAATTGAAAAACTATTAGAGATATATGAAAGTAAAGGGAACATAGATAAAAGATGTCTGGAAAATATCGAATTATTAAATGTTATAAGAAACAATGCAATTCATTTAATAAATAAAGATAGAGAATTAGTAAGTATTGTCTATGAGGTTGGAAGTGCTAATCTAAAGAATTATATAGAATTTATTATAGACAACTTTAATAGAGATTTAAGTAAATATAATTTTTATTTGATGCCAATATCTTTTTATAACGATTATGAAATAGTTGAGAATCTAAAAATAGAAGACACATCATTTAAGAGTAAGTTAAAAAAAGATTTATTAGAATTAAATGCAAAATATAAATCAGGACCTAACGAAAAATATAATATTTTATTAGCTACAAAAGTATCGTTTCTTAAGGGAGATAAAAATGGTATTAATACTAAATTTATAAAAGCACAAGGCGAAGAAGCAATTAAAGTAAATTTAACAGATGAAGAAATTGATTTACGATATCCATTATCATATGCAGAATTGCTTGAAATGTTAAAGAATAGATATACTGACTTTAAACAGGATAAAAAATTTTATAAGTTAAACGAAACATATAGAAAAAATATAAATAATGCTTATCAGAAATTTTTGAATAATAAAACGAAGAAGGGAACTTCAAGATGGCAATACAATAATAACATAGTAAATTTTTTTGATAAGGATTATACAAAAAAATAAATATAATTTAGGGGGCAAATTATGTTTGATGAAGAAACACTAGAAAAAGTAACAATGGAGATG
>CAUWNG010000145.1:0-2655 GCA_963560005.1 uncultured Clostridia bacterium | reverse complement strand
ACAGTAGGACTTAAAGCAGATATTGCGTATAAAAAAAATATAAGAATAGATATTTATTTAGGCAAAGAGTTTGATAATAATGATATAAAATTGATAGCAAAAGGAATATTTAAAGATAATGATATATTAGTTCAACAAATAGAATTATTTGGAGATATGGTCTCAATTACAGTAGGACAGGAACATAAAGAAAATATAGATAGTTTAGTAGAAACATTAAAGGGAGCTCTTGAAGAAAAATATGGTATAAAATTTGGAAAGAGTGATGTACAAATAGTTTATAATCCTAAAATTAAACTTTCAAGTATAATTACACCTTATATAATGCCTATAGGAATAGCAACATTGATAATTTTAGTTTATGTAGCCATAGTATACAGAAAATTAGGAGTATTTAAGGTTCTGGGAAATTATATTTTATGGTTAATAGCTTCAGAACTTACATTTTTAAGTGTTTTTGCAATAGCAAGAATACCAATTAATAGACTTGTAATACCATTAGGATTATTAATATATGTAGTAGTAGTAACTATATTAACAGCAATTAATGAAAAGAAAAGAAAAAATATATTAATAGAGGAATCAAAATAATTATTAAACAAAAAAAGACAGTATTCATATTATATAATATGGGTATTGTTTTTTTTTAGAAAGAAATGAAAGTAAATGCTTTATTGTTCAAGTGGAAGTAGGAGTTTGAGAGTAAAAGAGAGTTTAAAAGAACGAGATTTTAAAAATGTTTATAATATAAAAACAAATATAAATGAAATGTTATATTAAACATGTTACCATTTTATAGTATTAAGAATAAAATATGTATATATATAAATATTTAGTAGATAATATTAAATATATTGGAAGGGAGAATATTAGTAATATGAATTCACTTTGTATAAAAAATAATAATATTAAGATAATAGATTATCTACTAAAAAAAATAGAAAATTCAGGAATAGAAGAAATATATTATTCTTCTAATAAATTTAAAATATATAATAATATTATTATACACAATAAAGGAAATAATATAAGTGATTTTTACAATTTAATATGTAATATATTTGTACAAATGGTTATTGAATTTTATGAGAAAAAATTGATAAAAGAGATTATAAATTTTAATTATTTCTATTTTGAAGAATATGAAAAAAATAAGATATTCGAAAATTGTATAAATATTTTAGAAACAATTGAAAAAGAAGATAATAATAAAAAAGAAAAACTTATATATGATGAAACACTAAAATACATTAAAGAAAATAAAGCAATGATTTTGGATGGATTTATAAGATTTAGGTTAAAAGAATATATAAAATATATAGATAATATAGTAGATGATGGAGTTAATAAATATATTATAGATAAAGAATATACAGAGTTTATAAATTTATTGAAAGTATATATAGAATCTAAAGATTCAGAAATAGATTTAATTCACTTGATTTATATAAATAGAGAATCAATATTATTAGATAAAAATAAAAATTTTATTTCTATAACAGAAAATATATTTAATGAAAAATATCTTTCTGATATATCTTTTTCATCAAATGACTTTGCGTTAAATACACTATTAACATTATTGCCTAAAAAAATAGAGATACATTTAATAGAAAAAGAAGATGAGTTTATAAATACTTTAAAGTCAATATTCGAAGGTAGAATTCAAGTATGCAGTGATTGCAATATATGTAGGACATATAAAATACTTAATACTACAACATTAATGAAATAATAAGAACAAAAGAATGTCAAAACTTTGTTTGACATTCTTTTGTTTGTGTGTTATTATATAATTGTGTTAAAATTGAGATAGGAGTGATGTTAATGCCAAGAATAAAAAGAGATCCAAACAAACTTAATAGAAGAGAAAAGGCAATACTTAAGTTTTTGGAAAAAGAAATAGAAGAAAAGGGCTATCCACCATCAGTTAGAGAAATAGGAAAAGCTGTTGGTTTAAAGTCTACAGCAACAGTACATAACTATTTAGCTAGATTAGTTGAATTAGGTTATATTAAAAAAGAAAATCAAAAAGGTAGAACTTTAAGATTATTAAAAACTGCAAATGGGGAGAATAAAACAAAAAATGTAGAAGGGAAAAATCTATATACAAATAAAGAATTAGTTGATGTGCCAGTAATTGGTAAAATAACTGCTGGAGAACCTATTTTGGCAGTAGAAAATGTTACAGATACATTTCCAATACCAATTGATTTTGTGGGAAATTCTGAAAGTTTTATGCTAACTGTAAGAGGAGAAAGCATGATTGAAGCAGGAATTTTGGATGGAGACTATATTTTAGTAAGAAAGCAAAATACAGCTAATAATGGAGAAATAGTTGTAGCTTTAATTGGAGAAGAAGCAACAGTAAAAACTTTTTATAAAGAAAAAGATCACATAAGATTACAACCAGAAAATAGAACAATGGATCCAATAATTGTTCCAAATTGTGAAATATTAGGTAAAGTTTCTGGAGTTTTTAGAAAGATGTAATTAAATTGAATTAATGGGGAGTTTTTATGAGCAATTACATGGATTTTTGGTTTATGGATAATAGAAAACAAGTTAGAAATATAATTATATATATATTAATATTTGTATTTTTGTACTTTTTTGTAGATATTTTTTTATTTTTATATAATAAGGCTTTGTATA
>CAUWNG010000144.1:0-2735 GCA_963560005.1 uncultured Clostridia bacterium | reverse complement strand
AAAATCTAACATCATTTTCATATAATAATCTCATATCTTCTATTCCAAACTTAGCCATTGCTATTCTTTCTACTCCAAATCCAAATGCAAAACCAGAATATTGTTCTGGATCTATATTACATGCTTTTAGAACATTAGGATGAACCATTCCACAACCTAATAACTCTATCCACCCTTCTCCTTTACATACTCTACATCCTTTTCCTCCACACACAAAGCAAGAAACATCCGCTTCTGCACTAGGTTCTGTAAATGGAAAATGATGAGGTCTAAATCTAATTTTTGTTTTCTCTCCTAAACATTTTTTAGTAAACATCTCCAATGTTCCTTTTAAATCTCCCATAGAAATATTTTTATCAATTACTAATCCTTCCATTTGATGAAATACTGGTGAGTGTGTTGCATCTACACTATCAGAACGATATACTGTTCCAGGACATATTATTTTTATTGGTGGCTTTGAATTCTCCATTACTCTTGCTTGAACTGGTGATGTTTGTGATCTTAATAAAATATTTTCTGTAATGTAAAAAGTGTCTTGTATATCTCTTGCAGGATGATCTACTGGAGTATTAAGCTTATCAAAATTATATGTAGCAAGTTCAACTTCTGGTCCATCTGCAATTTGGTATCCCATACCTATAAAAATTTCTTTAATATCATTCATAATTTTTGTTATAGGATGAAGGCTCCCTAAATTTATTTTTTTACCTGGCATTGTAACATCTATTTTCTCTGTTTCTAATTTTCTTTTTATTTCTAATTGTTTAAAATTTTTCTCTTTTAATTCTATATTTTCTTCTAATTCATCTCTTACTTCATTAACTAAACAACCTATAATTGGTCTATCTTCTGGAGATAATCCTCCCATGCCTCTTAATATTAAAGTTAGTTCACCTTTTTTTCCTAAATATTTCACTCTAATTTCATCTAATTCTTTTGCATCTTTTGCATTATTTATTTCTAATAATGCATTTTCTTTAATACTTCCAATTTTTTCTTTCATATATACTAACTCCCTTTCTTTGATGTTCTAATCATAAAAAAACAATTCACCCTATTATTATAGGACGAATTGTTGATTTATCCGTGATACCACCTAATTTCATTAATTAAATTAATTAACCTCATTATAGCTATAACGTAGCCAACGCTTTTTTCTACTATCTCTTTTCAAAAAAAGTCTAAAAAAGTGAAATTTCTGCTAAAGTATATAACAAGTTTCCATCATCCTCGTCTTTCTATCATATATTATCTTTAACATACTTTGCTTTTTTCTAAGATTTATAATACTTTTATATAATAACATATATATTTTAAATTTGCAACTGTTTGTCAGCTAATTATCAATTTTTACAATCTATTATACAAATATTTCATCCAACTATACACTGCATTAGCCCAATTTTTATCTGTTGCATATTTTACATTTACTCCTGACAATGTATTTCCATTATAGTAACAACCATCTGCGACTGTACCTTCATATATTTTAGTACCTTCTGGGTTTAAATAATATTTAGCAAATACCCTTGCCAATAAATCTATTCCTTCTGAATATGTTGAAAAACTATACGCACTATCATAAGGATCCGAATCATAAGCACCATATCCAAATAAATTATTTTTATCTTGTGATATGGAAGAACCTGCCCAACCACTTTCGTGAATTGCTACTGCTGCCAAAAATATACCATTTACACCATATTGTTTTTCTGCATAATAAAAATATTCTGCATTTTTTTCAAAAACACCATTTATATCATTTTCGTTATTAGATAATACTTTTTTAAATTGGCTTAGTGATAATCCGCTAGGTTTATTAAGTTTTATATTAAAATTTAGTTTACTTAACAATTCTGCTTTTGAATAAGTTATATCACTACCTTCATTTTTTTCTGTCTCTGGATTAATATATGTTAAACATTCTGCTTTTGCCCATCCTACATAAGAACTATATTGTATTTTATACCAACCTTCTTTTTTATCTAGTAATTTTACTTTTGTATTTTTCTCAATTGATATAATTTTATTTGCTTTATCACTTGCTTTAACCCTTATTGATAATAAACTTGAAGTTACATATAAAGTATCTCCTATTTGTACATTATAATTACTTGTATAAGGTGCTGTTCCTATTTCAACTATTTTATTAACAGCACCTTTTACAACTTCAGGCTTTAGTTTTTCCTCTTTTATAAGTTTATTATTTTCATATATTTTTTTAGTTATTATTTCTTGCTCTCCTAAAATCCCATCTTGTAATACTTGTATCATTCCATTTGGTAAATCTGGATTATTTATATATTTTGTTGTATATTCTAAATCCTTCTTTTCTACATGTATTTCTTCTTTTCTTACTTTGGAAGTATTTTTCTCTAATATCTTTTCAATATCTATTACATCAATATTTTTAGTCAATTTATAATTGCTATCTATTTTCGAAGATGCAATAGATACTTTTTTTAGCTTCTCTATAAAAATCATGTATGAAATTAATATTAAAATCGTAATTATAAAAATAGAAATAATAAAAACTAAATTTTTATTTATCTTTTTGTTTCTTGTTTCATTTTTCTTCATGAGTATCACCTAATTTAAATTTTAATATTTTTGCAAGCTTTTGTCAATAAATATCATTTTTATTTTCTTGTATAATTTTGCCAATATTTGTAAACATTGTCAATGATTTTTGAAAATGTCCCAAAAAATTTTAAACATAAGCCCTAAAAATT
>CAUWNG010000143.1:0-2772 GCA_963560005.1 uncultured Clostridia bacterium | reverse complement strand
TGGAAACATTAGAAGAATTAGAACATGCGTATTATATGCTAGAAATGCAAGACAGGTGGGATAGTTCAGATTATAGATACGCAGATGAATTAAGAGAAAAAATAAGAAAATTAGAGAGGACTAAATAATGAGTAACTTAAGTTTATATGAAATAACAAATGCATTTCCAATATTAATGGAAAATGAAGAAATAACAGAAGAAGATAAAAAACAAATAAAAGAAGAATTAACTATTTTGTTACAGCAAAAAAGTCAAAACGTAATTGGATATGTAAGAAATAAAGAATTAACTATTGAAGCAATGAAATTTGAAGAAAAACGAATTTCAGAGCAAAGAAAATCACTAGAAAATAGATTAACTAAATTTAAAGAATATGTAAAAGAATGTATGGAAAACAACGATATTACAAAAATTGAAACATCATTAGGAAGCTTGACTATAGCTAAAAGTCCAATTTCAGTTGAGATTAAAAATGAAAACGAAGTTCCTAGTGAATTTAAACAAGAAGTAGTAACAGTAAAAATAGACAAGAAAGCAATAGCAGATAACTTCAAAGAAACTGGAGAAATACCAAATGGAGTAGAGATACATACAGGAAATACAAATTTAAGAATTAAATAGGAGGAAAATATGGAAAACAAAACAATGTTTAGAGATTTAAAAGAAAATGAAATTGATTGCAGAGTATCACAAATAACTAGTACATATTTAACATTATTGTTATACAAAGATGCAAGAGTGGATCAAGATATTTTAGACGAAACAGTAGGCAATATGAATTGGCAAAGAAAACATAGTAGAGAGAATGCAAATTGCATGATAGGAATATGGGACCAATCAAAACAAGATTGGGTATGGAAAGAAGATACTGGAAAAGAAAGTTTTTCAGAGGCAGAAAAAGGATTAGCGAGTGATAGTTTTAAAAGAGCAGGTTTTAATTGGGGAATAGGCAGAGAATTATACACTGCACCATTTATATACATACCATATAAAGACAAAGAAGGACAAGAGAACTTTGAATTAAAAGAAAAGAATAACAAATATGCAACAAATACAAAGTTTATAGTTGAAAAGATACAAATAACAAATAAAGAAATAACAGCATTAGCAATAAAAAACAATAAAGGCAAAAGAGTATTTGTTTATCAAAAACAAGTGAACAATGGCTAAAAATATACAACTTATATGATGTATATACAGAAAAATGGAAATGTAAATATTAGGAGGTTTAAATGAACGAAGAATATTATAAAAATGAAATTGAAGCATTAAAAGATATGCTAACTGAAACAGAAAGAAGAATGCAAGATGAAATTGATATGAGAGATAAAGAAATCGCAGATTTAAGAGCTGAAATTAGAGAATTAGAAAGTAGATATTAGGAGAAAATAAATTTATGAATAAGATAATTTTATTAGGAAGATTGACTAAAGATGTTGAAACAAGATATACACAAAGTACAAATACACAAGTATCAAGTTTTACACTTGCAGTAAATAGAAGATTTGTAAAAGAGGGAGAACAACAAGCAGACTTCATAAATATAGTAGCTTGGAGTAAAACAGCAGAGTTTTGCAGTAAATATTTTAGAAAAGGACAACAAGTAGCAGTAGTAGGAAGAATACAAACAAGAACATGGGACGATGACCAAGGACAAAAACACTATGTAACTGAAGTTGTGGCAGAAGAGGTATATTTTGCAGATACTAAAAAAACAGATCCAGATGAAAGTGTTTTAGGAAGTTCAACACCATTCACAAATAATGATTTTGACATTACGTCTAGTGACGATTTACCATTCTAGGAGGCTCTTATGGTAGGAACGCAAAAACAAGCAATAACTTGGCTACTAGAACAAGATAATACAAAGTTTTACGAAGTTAAAGAGAAAAAATCTAGTAGAAGCTTACAACAAAATAAAATGCTATGGGAATTGATACATAAAATTGCTAAAAGGCAAGGACAAGATGATATGGAAGTTTATTGCACTTTATTAGAAAGAGCAGATGCCTTGTCAGACTATATCATAACAGCAACAGAAATGGAAAATGCATTAAGAAGAACTTTTAGAGGTGTAAAATTCATACGAAAACAAATTGTAAACGACAAAGAGTGTAACATATATAAAGTATATCTTGGTAGTTCAAAAATGAATACAAAGGAATTTACAGAGTTATTAGATATAACATTGCAATTATGCAGTGAATTACAAATACCTACATTGGAGGTATAGTCAATGATAGTAACAGATTTAAGTAATAATTTTCATCCAGTACCAAAACCTCTGAAGAAAAGGAAAGAGGTTTGCAGAAATATTAAAAGAGTTACAGAAATGAAAAAGAAAAGTAGAAAATTAGCAAAATTAGAGAAAAACAGATTTAGTATTATAACAAAAGACTTAAAACATTGTTATATATGTAAACAAGAAAAATGGGATTTACATGAGATTTTTGGTGGCAGAAATAGACAATCTAGTATGAAATATGGACTAGTAATACCAGTTTGTCGAAAATGTCACGAAATGATACAAAAAAACAAAACTTTAATGCAAAGATTACATGAAGTTGGACGAAAATTATTTGAAAAATACTATAAAAATGAAAACTTTATAGAAATTTTTGGTAAAAATTATTTATAAAATGGGAGGAAATGAAATGAGTAAGGTAAAATTTGAAATAAAAAATAGATGGACTGGTTCGGTACTATTTGAGTATGAAAAAGAAAATAATACAATAAAAGAGACTGTAGAGAAAGCCGTTGAAGAAGGAGCA
>CAUWNG010000142.1:0-2801 GCA_963560005.1 uncultured Clostridia bacterium | reverse complement strand
AATATTATTTTAAATTTTTTAAGAAAAACTATTGACTTTTAATAGTTGGTCTTTTTTTTTTAACTTTTTGGTTATTTTTTTAACCATTACTCTAAAATAATAAAATCCTTATAATTTAGATTATTGTTTTCGCAAAATTTTATTATAGCATTACAAACTTTTGGACTATTATTGCTTACTCTATTATTTAATATTTGATTTAAATAACTTCTATCTATTTTAGAAGTTTCAGCAAAAAATGTTTGATTTCCTCTAAATTTTTCTTCAATTAATCTATTTAAATTGATTACATTTACTTTCATTTTTTTCACCTCTTTTTCGGTTACTTTTTTAACCAAGCTTATTATATAAAACATTATATTGACTGTCAATAGTTTTTGGTTATTTTTTTAACATTTTTTATTGATTTTTTTAACCTATTGATATATACTATAATTAGGTGATATTTTATGTTTGATAAATATAAATTTTCAAAAATATTAAATACTATATATAAGACTTATAATAATCAAAGAGATTTTGCTGAAGCTACAGGAGTGAACAGATCTTATCTTTCTCAATATATTAATCAAAAATTAGACAATCCGCCTTCTCCTAAGGTTTTAGAGAAAATTGCCGATGCTTCTAAAGGCTTAATTGATTATATAGATTTAATGCAAATTTGCGGATATATTGATTTATTAACTTATGAAAATATTAGACGTACTAATACTAATAAAGTTATAAAAGACTTTTATCCTCAACTTTTAGAATTAGGTTTAACTAAAAAAGATATAGACTTTCTCGAAACTTCTCTCTCTGATGATAAGTCTAATGATTTTGTAATTTTAGTAAATTCTATTCCTGATGATAAAAAAGAAAAAGCTTATAATGTATTTGATGATATTATGAATATAATTGCAGATAAATCCAACAAAGATTCTCTTTCTTTAAAAAGCAAAAATTATAATTCTTCGCATCAATACTATATGTGTCCTGTTTATGGACGTATTAGTGCTGGAGAACCCAATTGGGCAGAAGAATGTATTGAAGGTAGAATACCAATTGATACAGAATTAATGAATATTATCAATCCTGAAGAATATTACTTTCTACATGTAAACGGAGAAAGTATGAATAAAGTAGTAAAAAATGGTGCTTATGCACTAATCCATAAACAAGATATAGTTGAAAATGGAGAAATTGCTGTTGTTTTAGTAAATGGGTATGATGCCACTTTAAAAAAATTTACTAAACAGAATGACTTAATAATATTAGAACCCCAATCGGATGACACAAGTTTTATTACACAAGTTTATGATAAAAATACAAGCATTAAAATATTAGGAAAATACGTAGGAAAGATGGAATTTAACAAATAATAATAAGCAGTAAAAACTGCTTATTATTTTATAGGAGGTTTAAAATGTCTAAACGTGGAAATCGGAGAAGGAACAATATACTACTCAGAAAAATTAAATAAATGGGTTGGGCAATTTACAGCAGGAAGAAAAGTAAATGGTAAATTAAATCGTAAATCTGTATATGGCAATACTAGGAAAGAAGTAAAAGAAAAAATAACAAAAGCTTTAGCAAATGTGCAAGATAAAAAATTTATTGAAAAAAACGATATAACCGTTGGAGAAATTGCTACAGAAATTATTGAAGATAAAAAGAACTCTAATCAAATTTCTTCTAGCACATATAATAGAGCTAAATATACATTACAAATTATAAACTCATCTGACCTTGGCTCTACTCCTATTCAAAAAGTAAATGCTACTACAATAAAAAATTTTTTAAATACCAATACTAATTATGCTGAATCAACTTTAAAAAAAATATATCAACTTTTAGGTCAAACCTTTAGAAGAGCTATTGAAAGAGATTATATAATAAAAAATCCTATGACTTTCGAGGAGGCCAAAATACCAAAATCAAGAAAAGAAAAAGTAAAAGTCGAATCATTAACTGTCGAAGAAGAAAAAAAGCTTATAAAATCATTGTCGAATGAAACAAACATATATAAATATATAATATTATTAATGTTATTTACTGGAATGAGAGTTGGAGAAGTTCTAGCTCTTAAATGGTCAAACATAAAATCAAATCATATAGAAATTAAACAAACATTAACTAGAAATGAAAATGGAATTTATTTTATAGGAAAAACAACAAAAACATCTAATTCATTAAGAAATATTGTTATTACTCCTATTATACAAGAAATATTAAAAGATATACCAAAAGTAGATACTTTAATATTTCCTCATATTCCTCCTCGTACTTTAGCAGGATATTTAGAAAAATTTAATGCAACTAATTGCATTACTGAGCACATTCACCCACACATGTTACGACATACTTATGCGACTCGATGCATAGAAGCAGGAATGAATATTAAAGTATTACAAAAAAAATTAGGTCATAAAAATATACAGACAACATTAGATACATATGCTAGTGTATTTGATAAATTCGAAGGCGAAGAAGACTATAAATTAAATGAATATTTAGAAAAAAATAATATTGGGTTGCATTAAAATTGCATTAAATTAATATTAAAAAGAGAGGATTTAAAACCTCTCTTTTCTTACTGTGGTGCGGATGAGAGGACTCGAACCTCCACGCCGTTGGCACTGGTTCCTAAGACCAGCGCGTCTGCCAGTTCCGCCACATCCGCATATCTCTTGACAAAAATTATTGTAACACATATTGCATAACTTTGTCAAGATTTTTTGTACTAAAATTTCTATTTCTCATATCCGGTGAATTGTAAAAGTAAAATAAAGTTTAAATATTGATTAGTATATTTTAATTTT
>CAUWNG010000141.1:0-2877 GCA_963560005.1 uncultured Clostridia bacterium | reverse complement strand
AAACGGAAAATATTAAAAAATCGTTTTACAAAAATTTATAGCACGGAAAATTGAATAAATCCGTGCTATAAATTTTTATAGAACGAAAAAATTGAAAAATCCGTGCTATAAAATTTCATAGGTCAAAAAAATCGAAATTTTTGACCTATAAATTATTTTGAGTCAAAAAAATCAAAAAATTTGACTTATAAAATTAAAAATCAAACATAAATTAAAAGTACTATTTCTAAAAGGCAGGAAAGAGATACAGAGTGTATCTCGCAAAGACATATAAAAACAAGTTTTCTAGTAAATTAAATGGAGGTTTTTATTATGCCAGAAACAAATCAATTACTAATAAACTATTACAAGAAAAGATAGATGTCGATTTATTAAATGTAAGTATCGAAATAACACTTTTAAATAAAATATACAAAGACAAACTAATAGATGAAAAAATATACGAACAAGCGAAAGAGAACATTATACGAGGAATATAAACTAGAAAAATGTGAGATTGATTTTAATTTTTAAATAGTGTATAATCTTTGGCAGGGTTCTCTCTAGCGACCACACACTGTGAAGTGGTTACAGTACTTAATCTTAAGCAAAGTACTGAAATATCAAAAAAATTAATATAGTACAAGAATAGAAAGGAATAGCTATAAATATGAGATTAGAATCACAAAATAATCAAATCCCTACTTTTTTTAATGAAATATTAATTGAACAATATGGAGAAATGTTATCTAAACAAATAATGAATGGATATTTATGCAAGCGTAAATCTAGCTTTAGAGTAAACACATTAAGAGCAACAGTAAAAGAAATAAAAGAAGTTTTAGAAAAAGAAAAAATTGAATATAGCCAGGTAGAATGGTATAATGATGCAATAATAATTGATAGTAATATAGAAAATTTAGTAAAAAGATTGAATATATATGATGAAGGAAAAATCTATTTTCAAAGTTTATCTTCAATGATTCCTCCATTGGTATTGGAAGCAAAAGAAAATGAGGATATATTGGATATGACGGCAGCACCAGGAAGTAAAACAACTCAAATTTCAGCAATGACAAATGGAAAAGCATTAATTACAGCAATTGAAAAGAATAAAATAAGAGCAGAAAGATTAAAATATAATATAAAAAAATTTGGAGTACCACGAACTAATGTATTAGTACAGGATGCTAGGAAATTAGATAATATTTTTTCTTTTGATAAAATATTATTAGATGCTCCTTGTAGCGGTAGTGGTACATTGAATATAAATAATAACATTAATGAGTTTTTTTCTGAAGAATTGCTGATAAGATCTACAAAAATTCAATATGAATTATTAAAAAAGGCTATTCAAATATTGAAACCAGGACATGAAATGGTATATTCTACATGTTCGATTTTAAAACAAGAAAATGAAAATAATATAAATAAAATACTTAAAGATAAAAATGTAGAAGTTGTTCCAATAAATAATAAAATAATATGTAATATGCCACAATTACCAGTTACAATAAAAGATACAGTTTGTATAAGACCAAATGAATTATATGAAGGTTTTTTTATAGCAAAATTGAAAAAGATTAAATAGAAAAGAGGAAAATATAGTGGAAAATTTTGATGTTTTAAATGAAAAAGGAGAAATGACAGGAGAAATAGAATCAAGAGAAGTATGCCATAGAAAAGGTTTATGGCATAGAGCAGTGTATGGTTTTATTTTTAACAAAAATGGAGATGTATTGTTACAAAAAAGGTGTAAATATAAAAAATTATATCCGAATTTATGGGATGTTACAGTAGGAGGGCATATTTTAGCAGGAGAATTTAGTTATCAAGCTCTTATTAGAGAAATAAAAGAAGAAATAGGAATTAATGTAAATGAACAAGATATAAAATATTTAATGTGTACAATTGATTCTGATATAACAGAAAATATAGTAAATAATCATTTTAATGATGGCTATATTATAATAAAAGATGTAGATATAAAAAATATAAAATTACAAGAGGAAGAAGTATCTGATATAAAATGGTTTACTAAGCAAGAAATATATGAAAAAATAAATAATAATTATAATGGAATTACTCCAAGGAGTGGTGCATGGAAATTTTTAAAAATATGTTATGAAAAACTAGGAATGTAAGAAATTACATTTCTAATTTTTTTGTTAATAATGGTTTATTGATAAAAAAATAAAAAAAATTATAAAAAATTATATTATAACCTTGAAAAAAAATGTAGTATTATATATAATAAAAAACGAAATAAGAAAAAATAAATATTTTTGGGGTGATTATAGATGTCAATTTTAGTTACTGGCGGTGCAGGCTTTATTGGAAGTCACACTGTTGTCGAATTATTAGAAAAAGGAGAAAGGGTAATAATTATAGATAATTTCTATAATAGTAAGCCAGAAGTTTTAGAATCAATAAAAAAAATTACAGGAAAAGATTTTAAATTTTATGAGATTGATTATACAGATAGAGAAGAATTAGAAAAAGTATTCAAAGAGAATAAAGATATAGAAAGTGTAATACATTTTGCTGGATATAAAGCAGTTGGAGAATCTGTAAAAAAACCATTAGAATATTATACAAATAATGTTTCAGGAACATTAGTATTACTTGAAACAATGAGAAAATATGATGTTAAAAAATTAGTATTTAGTTCATCAGCAACTGTATATGGAGATCCAGAGATAGTACCAATAACAGAAAACTGTAAAACAGGGGGAACTACAAACCCTTATGGAACTACAAAATTATTTATAGAACAAATATTAAAAGATTTATATAATTCAGATAATAGTTGGGATATAGCAATACTTAGATATTTTAATCCAATAGGAGCTCATGAAAGTGGGTTAATAGGAGAAGAACCACAAGGAATACCAAACA
>CAUWNG010000140.1:0-3075 GCA_963560005.1 uncultured Clostridia bacterium | reverse complement strand
AATAGCAAAATTTTGGAGAGAGGACCATTTTGCATGGTTCTATATTTTACTCCTATTCCTTTTTGCACAAAACTTTTATTTTGCGCAATGTTTACAATTATTTTTTTAGGAGCTTATTTCTTCACTCCCTATCTATTTTGCAATTGTTAATAAAGATTACTTATCTAATTTCTTAACTGCTGATATTATATAAGATCTATTTTATGTTGTCAATATAATTTAGTTCACTGGAATTGGTTCTAAAAAATATTATAGAAATAAAAAAAAGAAGATAGAGTAATTTCTATCTTCTTTGTAAGAATTAAAATTAACTTTTAAGACTTATATTTTTAATTTTTGTCCTGGATAAATTAAGTTTGGATTTTTTATATTATTATCTTTAACTATTTTACTTACTGTTGTATTATATTTTTCTGCAATTTCACTTAAAGTATCTCCTGATTTTACTGTATATATTTTATAATTTTCACTTTCTAAAATTTCATTTACTTTGTTTTGTATTTTGTTATAATTATATCCAGCCTTTTCCAATCTCCTCTTTCTATCTTCTCCATTCCCCCATTTTCCTTCTATTACTTCTCTTGCAAGTTCATCTATTGTTTTATTTTCTGGTTTTTCATTATTGGTATTTTTTATTATATTTTTATTATATAAATAGTTCATATCTACATTTCCAGAAATTCCATCTACTTTACCAGAAGAAGTATATTGCCATATATCATATTTTCCTTTATATTCAAATTCTTTATAATATTGTGCTCCCCATACTGATATATTAGATTTGAATTTTTTTGGTTCAAGATAATTTTCAAGCCAATTTAAGTTTGCATACACTCCGGCTTCATAACCTGCATTATTGATAATTTTTGCAAATTCATTGCATTGCTTAGTTAAAGTTTCCTTTCCTTCTGATATTATTGTTTTATCTTCCATATCCAAATACACTGGTAAATTTAAAATACGTTTATCTAACACCTTTAAAACCCAATTAGCTCCCTTTTTCAATGCATCTATACTATTACAATAATTATATACATATACTCCTACGGGTATATTATTTTTTATACACTCTTTGTAATTTTGTTCAAACCTTGAGTCAATATAATTATTATCTTCGTCATAAATATTTCCAAGTTTTATTATTATAAATTTTGTATCTATATTATCTTTTAATTTATTCCATTCAATATTTTCTTGTAAACCATTTATATCTATTCCTTTTAACATTTTTGATTCCTGCCTCTCTATAAAACTTTTTATATTATATAATATTCAAATATTTTATGAATGTGACTATTAGATTCTATTTTGATAAAAGAACAAATACCAATAAAAAACAATATAAAGGAAAAATCTTTTTCTCTTTATATTGTTTAATAAAAATATTTATTTATATTTTATCTATTTTTTTCTTTTAAAAAATAAGAAATTCTTTCTAAAAATTCATCATTATTTTTAGTTGACATCATTTGAGTAATTAATTCTTCAGTTACTTCTGATACAGGTATTGTAGACATTGCTTTTCTTAATGCAAATACTATTTCTAATTCCTTCTGACTAAGTAATAATTCTTCTCTTCTAGTTCCAGATTTATTTATGTCTATAGCAGGGAATATTCTTTTTTCTGACAATTTTCTATCAAGATGTACTTCCATATTTCCTGTACCTTTAAATTCTTCAAATATAACATCATCCATTCTACTTCCAGTTTCAATTAAGGCTGTTGCAAGAATTGTTAAACTTCCTCCATCTTCTATATTTCTTGCAGCTCCAAAAAATTTTTTAGGTTTATGTAACGCACTTGGATCTAATCCTCCTGACAAAGTTCTGCCTGAAGAAGGAATTACTAAATTATAAGCCCTAGCTAAACGAGTAATACTATCTAAGAGTATTACAACATCTTTTTTCTGCTCTGTTAATCTCTTAGCTCTTTCTAAAACCATTTCTGCTACTTTTACATGATGTTCAGGTAATTCATCAAATGTAGAATAAATTACATCTCCTTTAATAGATCTTTTCATATCTGTAACTTCTTCAGGTCTTTCATCAATTAATAATACTATTAATTCTATCTCTGGATTATTAATTGCAATACTATTTGCTATCTTCTTTAATAAAGTAGTTTTTCCTACTTTTGGAGGTGCTACAATCATACCTCTTTGACCTTTTCCAATTGGAGAAACAAGATCTATAATCCTCATTGCATATTCATTCGGAGAAGTTTCTAATCTAATCCTTTTTGTTGGGTGAATTGGAATTAAATCATCAAATTTAGTTCTTCTATAAGCATTCTCTGGTGCTTCACCATTTACTTCTCCAACATAAATAAGAGCAGGAAACTTTTCGCCTTCACGAGGTTGTCTTGCTATTCCTTTTATTTTATCTCCTTTATCTAATCTAAATCTTCTAATTTGAATAGGAGATATATATACATCCTTTGATGTAGATAAGTAATTTTCTCCTCTTAAAAATCCATATCCATCTGGTAATACTTCTAAAACGCCTTCTACAATTTCATCATCTCTATTAGTAAGTTTATAACCTTCTGATACATCTATATTATCAGACATATTTTTATTTTCATCATATTTAAAAGAATTATCTAAATTCTTCAATTCTTCAATAAGTTCTTCTTTTTTTAATTTTGAATAATTTTTTATTCCTTTTTCTTTAGCAAATTGACGTAATTCAACTAATGTGCACTTATATATATCCATATTTGCCCCCTCTTTTAATATGTGATTAATTATATTGGTTGGAAAATTTTAGAACTAAATAATTTGAAAAAAACAATATCACAAGAGACAAATAGCCTCTTGTAATTAGATTATTTACTAATATCCATATATAATTTTTCATTTGGTAAATACATGTTTAATTTTTCACGTGCAATTGCCTCTATGTATTCATCAGATTCTATATTATCCATGGTTTTAAGTAAATCTTCTTTCTTTTCTTGAGCTTCTTGTATTTGTTCATTATATCGATTACTGTCTGCTTTATAAGCATTTAAAGTTTTTTGTTGAACAAAAAAAGTATAAATTACATAAATAGAAATTATTAAAAATATTATTT
>CAUWNG010000139.1:0-3122 GCA_963560005.1 uncultured Clostridia bacterium | reverse complement strand
TCTTTATTTTTATAATTTATTAATTTTATTTCCACATTATTAACATTTTATTTGTTAATTATTTTTTATTTTAATTAATAAATTCTTTTTTTAATTTTAATTTAATATAAACAAGTCTATTTTATTGTATGCTAATTACTTGTACTTTTAAATTATTATTTTCCTGTTTATTGTTTATTAGCTCACCTTCAATATATATAACTTCACTAATTGTTAAGTTTCTATACATCCAGTCTGCTTTTTCATTATATCCAATTACATCTATTATACTTTTATTATCTAATTCCACTTTTGTTTGTACTATGGAAATAGGTGTATTTTTTGTTTTATTTTTGCTATATATAAATTTAAATTCTACTTTTTCTATTATTTTTCCTTTTATAAATACTAAGTTCATTATTAATAAATTATCCTTTTTATATTTTATTTTCGCATAATTCATTTTTTCAAATACTTTTACTAGAACAAATTATGCTGATCCATTTTTACCTGTTTATAAGGAAGGAATAAGTCTCTTTAATACTAATACTTTTACTGAATATATTCCTTAAAATATATTTTCTGAAAATTGTATTAGAGTGTGGGGCGGAAGGAATTGTTGCTGTTCTTGTTAGTCGCATTGTTGTTGTTCCTGTTAGCCGTGTAGTTGTTGCTATTGTTGTAATTGCCTCCCCTATTCACGCAAGGGTTAGCATTGCTGCTATTTGTGTTCGTAGATTTAACTTATCCCTAATTTTCTATTTTATAAGATATAAAATAATTTTTCTGTTAGGTTCTTTACATTTGCATATTTTATATATCCATAATGTCCACACAAATACTTCTGTGCCTCTATACTAGTTAATTCATTACATCTAATTAAATATTTTAGTTCTTTTATTTTATGTTTTATTTTCTTTTTTCCTCTATCTCGTATTTTCATTCTATATTCATTTATTTTATATCCGCAAAAATTAACTCCTTGCTTACTATTAAATATTTGTGTTTTATCATTTAATTCCAATTCTAATCTGCTTTTTAAAAAATCTTTTATCTCTTTTAATACCTCTTTAGCTTCTTTTTTAGTTTTTAATAATATTACCGTATCGTCTAAATATCTAAAATAATATTTACAATGTAATTTATGTTTTGAAAATTGATCTACTTCATTTAGATATATATTTGCAAACATTTGCGATGTATAATTTCCTATAGCTAACCCACATTTTCCTTCACTTGAATATATTATTTTTCTTAGTAGCAATAATAATTTTCTATCTTTTATCCTGCTTTCGAGTATTTTATATAATATATCTTTATTTATATTATCAAAATACTTTCTCACATCCATTTTTAAAATATAATATTCATCCCATATTATTTTGCAATGTTTCATAGCTTTTTGTAAGTCACAACTCGCTTTATGCATTCCTCTTTTCTTTAAACATGCATAACTTGTTTCTATAAATCGTGGTACAAAATATGGTTCTAAAAAATTATCTACTACCCATCTATGTACTATTCTATCTATATATCTACTTTTCTCTATTTTCCTTAGTTTTGGTTCTGTTATATAAAATGTTGTATATCCTCCATGTTTATACTTACCTGTTCTTAATTGATTGTATAACCACATTATATATTCTTCTTGTTTTAGATTAAATAATATTATTTCTTTTCTATAACCTTTTCCTCTCCTACTTAATTTATGTGCTAACATAAGCTTTTCGTAGCTTAAATTTTTATCATAAACATTATGTATTGTTTTTGGCATAATATTTTATTAATCCTCCTACTATTTTTCCAATTTCTGATATTTTGCTTATTGCTACTTTAAACTTTTTTTCATCTATCCATCTGTTTTTATACATTATTCTTAAGTAAATCCTCTGACAATTCAACTTTGCATCTATTTTATTAACAATATTTATTCTTTCTTCTTGTTTTATTTTACTAATATAAATTACATTTTCTAGCATACTATACATAGAGTTTTTATATTCATTGCCTATATTAAATTTTTCTGTTCTTGGTATTTTTAATATTATTTCTAACATATATTGTATATATTCCTCTAACTTTGGTATTAATTTTAACTGTTCATTATTTATTTGTTGTTTCTTTTCTATCATTTTCTTCCTCTTCTTCAAATAATTTTTGAACTGCATTTAAATATTTATCATCTTCATAAATTCTTATTCCTTTACAAATCAAACAATTTTTGTTTTTACCTTTTTCACTATGATATATTCCTTCATTTTCATATTCTACACATAGTTTTTGTTCTTTATTTTTAAAATTATATACAATATATCCCATATTCATACTTTCTAATTTAGCTATATAAAATTTTAATCTACTTTCTGGTATTCCTATTTTACATACTTCTTTTTTAAAGCATATACATTTTAATTTAAATTGTTTACTTAAATATACTGCATCTGCTCCAGTTGCTATATAAAATACTCCTAATTTTATTAAAACTATTTTTCCTTTGTTTTTTTCTTGTAAGATTTCTAACATATTGCTAAAACTCATTTTTTACCACCCTTTCTGCGGTTTTCTACATGTTTAATCTAAAAAAATTTTTTAAACATGCAGAAAACCGCCACGTTAGTGGCGGCCACGTTAGTGGAAAATTTAAGCTTTCATCTGCTTGTTGCAAGAACTCTTGCACAAGCCTCTGTAATCTTAAATTTTCCATCTTAGCGTATCTTTGATTCGCTAAGTTTAACTCTACATCTTATTGTATAAAAAAAACTTCCTGTGTATATTTCCATATTCTGGTGCATGACTATCAGGATTCAGTGCTACTTTACATAAAGTGTGGGGCGGAAGGAATAGGAGCTGTACTTGTAAGACGCATTGTAGTGGCTCCTGTAAGCCGTGAAGTAGCCGCTAGAGTAGTAACCGCCTCCCCTAGACACGCAAGGGCCAGCAAAGCTGCTACTCGTGATCGTAGAGTATTCTGTGCTCCATTCCAAACAATTTGATGCCATATCATGGATATTACATACTTTATCTCCAGTAGTGCCTGTATTTTTTCGTGTTCCATTCCCATCTGACTTATTAGCATAGTTTTCATTTCCATTTCCCATAGCTTGTATATATACTATTGCTGTATCCCAAGCATAACTATTTAC
>CAUWNG010000138.1:0-3233 GCA_963560005.1 uncultured Clostridia bacterium | reverse complement strand
CCTCATAGCCATAAAGCATATAATATTTTTCTGTATGTCTAATATATTCTGCCATAGCTTTTAACTGCTTTATAGATGGATTTATTCTTTCTTGACTATCTTCATCAGTAAATAGCTTTTCTATTGATTCAACCCTCGTAAATACTACTCCCTCATTAGCCTCATAATCATAATTCATTACAGCAATTTGCAATTCTTCTATTTCCTTATCGTTCAAGTCATATACTTTCATTATTCTGCTTAATTTTCTTGTCATATCTTCTTGAACAGGATCTTTAACATAATCAAATTGTAGTTCAAAGTACATAACATTTTTTTCTATTGTGTCATCATTAAATTTAACAATATAAGAATCATGTTCTTCATCTCTACCTTTAATAACACCTATAACATCTACAACTTCGCCATTATGTTTCATATCTGATGCAATTTTTGTATTGAATTTGGCTTTTTTATTTTTATATTTAATGAAATTGTCATCGGTTTCAATTATTTTTAAATCCTCTTCATTTAATAAGTTCATAATTTTTCCTACCTTTCCAATAATTTATTTTTTATTCTTTCTTTTAAATCAAATTGAGGATATGATTTATAATTTCTTGTATAATAATTTTTAAAATAATCCTTATTATTGTTTGAATACATATACATCCAATCATCAGGATTTTTCATTCCTCTTTTTATTGCATTATCAAATGCATCATCTGGATTTTCTCTTATTTTCATACCTTCAAAGATACTCCCAGATGGGAGTACTAAATATTTAATTCCATGTTCTTCTGTATGTATAAAATCCATGCTCATATTTACTGCTCCTTCCATTTTTATATTCCCATCATTTCTCGTACGATTCTATCGGACAGCCTTATTGTTCCCACCAGAACTAGCATATTGAATATAAGTTCTCCTACATATTTCCAAACCATAGTAACAGTAGCTACACCTGTATCTACTGATGGCGAGCTTGTTACAAATGCTGAAAATATTACACATGCCAGTACAATTATTGCTCCCTCTAAACATACTGCTATATAACTTTTTAAAAAACTCTTACCAATATTTTGTGTAGTTTCTCCAGCAAATGATGCCAAAGGTATTGGAGCTATCGCTGTGTACATATATAATTTAAAGAATCTACCATATACAGTAAGAATTAAAATAAATGACAATACTGTTACAAAAAGTCCTCCAAGCAATGTAACTGCCCATAATGGAATACTCTCAAAAAATCCACAATTATTAACTGCATCTATTATTGATTGTGGTAATGACATGTTACTTGCTTGAAATGAGCTTTTTGCCATTATAGTTGTTACTATTCCCTGAATTATTTTAAATACTGCAAGCATTAACTCTAGTCCATAAGTAACAATTCCTTTTGCTATTGCAAATCTCAAAAATAGTTTTACTGCTTGTTCTGGTCTTTTTAGTTCTGAAAAATTAGTACATGTTCTAACTACTCCAACTACAAAAAATAATACAAGCAATGCTAACCCTATTGCCTGTAATGCACCATTTATATTAAGAATAATGTTCCATATAGCTCCACCTTTAAAATCTGCTGGACTTTGTGTAACTAATGTATATATTTCTGACAGTTTTCCATTCCAAGTATCTAATGCATTCTGTAAATTTCCTACAATCCAATTCACATTTAAGCACCTCCGTTCTTATAATCTTCTATACTAATGTTGCTCTCGATTTCATCTCCCCAAGAATCCCAATCTTGCACTTTTTTTCGTGCAAAAAGTTCTATTCTTGGTAAATCACCAACGAGTTCTACAATTTTTTCTCTAACAATATCTGGTTTTTTACTATGTTCTTCTATTGGTGTATCTATAATCTGGTGTACTTTTCTACTAATTCTCTTAACATTGCCTTTTGTTGCAATTAAGCATAATTCTGAATTAGCTCGTGTCCAATATCCCATTCCCCAAAACCATGTATTAGACTTTTTATTTCTTTTTATCCATGTAAAACCACAGGTTTTATATTTAAATCCCCAAGCCTCAATAACTTTCAAATCCTCTTTTAAGCAAGGATAAGTAATCCAAATAAATAAGATACAATTATCATCTGAAATTGCACTTATAAAGTCTTTTAAATTCATAATATCTTCTATGTTCATTGTTTTGTAATGACTTTCTGCACTTCTACCATTGCCTTTTTTTGACCATACTTTATATTGCCAAGGGGGATCTGCATATATAATTTGATATTTCTTCATTAAATCTCCTCCTTAAAATGAATATAGACAGGTAATAAATCAATAATTGATAAACTACCTGTCTTAAATTTTAGCCACCTGTTATAAGGTTTAATATTTCTTTAGCAAATGTTATTACTATACCACCAGCTAATGTCATTATTCCGTTTGCTCTTTGTGTTGGATCATGAGATTTTAAACTCATACCTACTTGAACAATTCCAAAACCTAAAATAATCATTCCAACTGCTCTAATCAAACCAAAAATAAAATTTGATAAATTATTTACTACACTAATAGGATCATCAGTTGCAAATACATGTGATGCTTGTGCTACAAATAAAGCTACTACATAACCAATAATTATCGCTATTCTCTTTAAAATTTTCTTAAATGTTTTATTTCCTTTTCTAATTTTTCTATTATCTTTTAATTTTTTCATGATATTTTCCTCTCTTTCTTATTTACATAATATCTGTTTTAGGCACAAAAAAAGCCCAGAGTATTATTTAATAAAAATAAACTCTGGGTTACTAGATATTGTTAGCAATTTCAATATCTTCTTTGTACATATTTTCAATTTCTTCATCTGATAATAATTCAATACCAGACTCTTTTGTTTCTAAATCTATAATTTCTTTTGTATCAATTTGAATATCATCTAAATTGAATGATATTGTACCTATTGCATTTTCTGTTACACCATGTAAATATGGTTTTATCATTTTATTTCCAATAGGTGTGTTTATACTATTAAAATGTTCTTTTAGATTAAATTTAAAATCTTTTACAGGTCTTTCTCCTCTAATAAATAATAAAGCATAGTTATTGTCTAACATCCTAACTTCATCTGGAGTCAATAATTCTCTTCCAGCCATCTGGTCATTCTTTGAATAACTACCATGTGAGCCATAACTTCTACCAAAGGTATTCGTGTCTATTGTTTCTTTTCCTAATAATTCACTAACATATTTATGTGTGCTTTGTTCATTACCACCTAAATATAAAAACTCATCACAATTTCCAA
>CAUWNG010000137.1:0-3353 GCA_963560005.1 uncultured Clostridia bacterium | reverse complement strand
TATGGTCGAGGTGACAGGGATCGAACCTGCGACCTCATGGTCCCAAACCACGCGCTCTACCAACTGAGCCACACCTCGTTCTAAATTGTACTAATATAATATACCACATTTCTATTTGTTTTGCAATCTTTTTTTATGATTTTTTTATTTTTTTTAGTTTTTTTGTTTTTAGTCTTGAATTAGTCCTGTTTTTTAAGTATAATAATATTATTCGCAATCGTAGCTTAGTTGGATAGAGCATTCGGCTACGAACCGAAAGGTCGGGGGTTCGAATCCCTCCGGTTGCACCAAAATAGAGTATTTTTTTAAATACTCTATTTTATTTTAAACATCTTTAATTCAGATAATAACTAATAAATTAATTATAAAATATTAATTCTTTATTTCTACACATACCATATTACTTTTTTGTTAATTTTACATTTACTTTCATTTCTATATTATCTCTTAAAATTGTTAATTCAACTTGTTCTCCTGGCTTTTTTGTATAAATATAACATCTTAAATCACACATTTTTTCTAATTCTTTATTATCAATTTTTAAAATTATATCTTCTTCTCTTAACCCAGATTTATATGCTGGTGAATTTTTAATAACTTGTGCTACATATATTCCTTTTGCTATTTTTTTACTTAAATCAATATATGGAATCACATTTTTATCATAAGCAAATATTCCAATACTAGCTTCTTCAAATTTTCCATTTTTAATATATTGGTTTACTACTTCTTTGACAGGATTTATTGGAACTGCAAATCCAATTCCCTCTGCTGAAGTAATTTTTACTGTATTTATACCAATTACTTCTCCATCTATATTTATTAGTGGTCCTCCGCTATTTCCTAAATTAATTGTAGCATCTGTTTGAATTAAATCATCCATATATGATACTCTATCTTTCTCTTCTATTCTTACAGTTCTATTTATAGCACTAATGATCCCAGCTGTTACAGTTCTTTGAAATTCAAATCCAATTGGATTTCCTATTGCATAAACAGCTTCTCCTGCATTAATTTTATCAGAATTTCCTAACTTTGCATAATTTAAATTCTTAACATTTATTTTTACTATCGCTAAATCCAAATTAGATTCTGACCATACAACATTTCCATTATATGTATTTCCCGTGTTTAATGTTACATAGCAATTACTATATTTACTTCCAGATACATGTTCATTTGTAAGTATGTATCCATTCTCCGAAACAATAACACCTGTTCCTAATCCCATTTTTGAAGTGCCATTTTCTAAAAAAACAGTACTCCCTGCATTTTTTAATTTAGAAATTCCAACAACTGTAGAGTTAACTTCTTCTATCATTTCTGTTATAGTTTTATTTCTTTTTTTTACATCTTCTACTGTATATATTGTTTTCTCCATATTTATATCACTTTTAGTTTGTATATTTTCGTATATGTTTATATTATTATACATGTTATATATTAGTAAAAACACTATAAATAATAAACTCATTATAGTTAATGCAATAAAAAATCTTTTTAATTTATTTCTTTTATATCTCTTTAAATATTCTTCCATAAATACGCTTTTCTCCTTTGAAATAAATTTATAAATCACTTTTATATACAATAATTTTTCCCATTTTATAAATTTTTAATCACAATAAAAAACTTTTCTTAAAAATTTAAGAAAAGTTTTTTACTTTAATTTATCTTTTTTATTTCCTCATATCTTTTAACTTTTTGAGTTGTAGTCTTTATTAAAGGTTCATCTGTTATTATTATATCTTTTATATGTTTTACATCTGGAATACCTTTATTTATTTCTTTTATATCTGTTCTTATAAATTCTTTTATTTCTTTCAAATCTTTTGTTTTAAACCTTTTTTCTATTTCTTCTTTATTATATACTATTTTGGCACATAACATTGTATCCATAGAATCTCTATCTCTTGAAAAGACCATACTTTCTTCTACATAAGGTAATTTATTTATTAAAAACTCTAATTCTTGTGGATAAATATTTTTTCCATTTTTCAAAACTATAACATCTTTTTTTCTTCCTGAAATAAAAACAAATCCATCTTTATCTTGACTTCCATAATCTCCAGTGTAAAGCCATCCATTTTTTAATGTTCTTTTTGTCTCTTCTTCATTTTTATAATATCCCAACATAATATTAGGACCTTTAACAACTATTTCTCCATTACCTTCTTCATCTGGATTTTCTATTTTTAATTCAACATTTTTTAATGGCAATCCTATTGAACCAGGTCTTTTTTCAAAATCTGTTTCAGCTGTTAAAACTGGAGATGTCTCTGTTAAACCATATCCCTGAATAAGTTCTACTCCAAAGTCATTAAACCCTAAAATGACTTTTTTATCCATTGGAGCTGCTCCATAAAATACAACTCTTAATTTCCCTCCAAATTGATCTATTACAGGTTTAAATGCTTTTTTTCGTAAATCTATTTTTATTTTTGCTAATGTTCTAGTTATAGATACCATTGTTTTCATTAATTTTGTTTTACCTTTTTCATCTATTCCTTTCCAAACTTTTTTATATATATTTTCCAAAACTAATGGAACAGCTACAAATACCGTTACTTTATATTCATTCATATTCTTTTGAATATATTTTATACCATCACAAAAAGCAACTGTTACTCCATAATAAATTCCATATAAAAATGTTATAGTACACTCAAATGTGTGATGTATTGGTAAAAAAGATAACAAAGTATCTGTTGGATACATTTTTACCACACTTGCTATATCTTCTATATTTGAACAAATATTTTTTTGTGATAACATTACTCCTTTTGATGTGCTTGTTGTTCCTGATGTGAATAATAATATAGACATATTATTTTCATCAATTTTTATTTCATCATATTTGGTATCTCCATTTAGTCTTGATTTTTTACCTTGTTCTAAAATTTTATTAAAGATTAATGTTTCACTTTCCTCTGTATTGTCAAAACATATAATATATTTTAATTTACTATCCTCTCTATTTTTAATTGTTTTTAAAATTTTTACATATTTTGCATCACATAATACCACTTCTGCTTCACTTCTATGTAATCAAGATTCTATTTCATTTTCTGGTAAAGCTTTATCTAATGGTACTATTATCATATTACCTGTTGTTACAGCCAAGTAAGTAACACACCATTCATATCTATTATTTCCTATAACCGCTATTTTTTTTCCTTCTAATCCCATATTCAATAATTCCGTACTTAATCCTTCAACATCATATTTAAACTCTGAATATGTTTTATTTACATATTCAAATTTATTCTTACCTCTATTTCTTTTAAATTTATATGCTATATTTTGTGGATATTTTTCCACTGTTTTATTAAGCAATTCTTTCATATTTTTTA
>CAUWNG010000136.1:0-3365 GCA_963560005.1 uncultured Clostridia bacterium | reverse complement strand
AAGAACAGGAAAGAATAGAAGAGCAGAAAGAGAAAGAACAGGAAAGAATAGAAGAGCAGAAAGAGAAAGAACAGGAAAAAATAGAAGATGAAAAAGAGGAAGAACAGGAAAGAATAGAAGAGCAGAAAGAAAAGGAACAAGAAAAAATAGAAGATGAAAAAGAGAAAGAATAGAAGAGCAATAAGAAAAACAATAAAATAAAAAATATATAATATAAAAATTTAAATAAAAAGATTCCCAAATATAGAAGTGGAATCTTTTTATTTAAAAGAATAATAAAAATATATTTTAAGACAAATAAAAGAATTGAATTTTTTTTATTTTTTATGCTATAATTATATAATATTTAACATTTGAACTGTATGAATATAAAGAATAATGAAAATAATTATTTATAAAGATTAGGAGATTATACATGTTACAAATAAAAAATGTTTATAAACAATATAAAACTGGAGATTTAATACAAACAGCCTTGGATGATGTAAGTTTGAATTTAAGAAATAATGAATTTGTTGCAATTTTGGGTCCAAGTGGTTCTGGCAAAACCACACTTTTAAATATTATTGGTGGTCTAGATCGTTATGATAAGGGAGATTTAATAATAAATGGAATTTCTACTAAAAAATATAAAGATAGAGATTGGGATTCTTATCGCAATCATACAATAGGATTTGTGTTTCAAAGTTATAACTTGATACCACATCAAACTATTTTAGCAAATGTAGAATTAGCTTTGACTATTTCAGGAGTATCAAAAAGTAAACGTAAACAAAAAGCAATAGATGCTCTTGAAAAAGTAGGACTTGCAAACCAAATTTATAAAAAACCAAATCAATTATCTGGTGGGCAAATGCAAAGAGTTGCTATTGCAAGGGCATTAGTAAACAATCCTGATATTGTTCTTGCTGATGAACCAACAGGAGCATTGGATAGTGATACAAGTATTCAAGTTATGGATTTATTAAAAGAAGTTGCAAAGGACCGTTTGGTTGTAATGGTAACACATAATCCAGAGCTTGCAAAAGAATATGCTACTCGTATTGTAAATATTAAAGACGGAAAAGTTATTTCAGATACAAACCCATATATAATAGAAGACAAAACAACAAAAACACATAAAAATTTAGGAAAAACAACAATGTCCTTTTTAACTTCGTTATCTTTAAGTTTTAATAATTTAAAAACTAAAAAAGGAAGAACAATATTAACTTCTTTTGCTGGTTCAATTGGTATTATTGGTATAGCATTAATATTATCATTATCAAATGGTGCTAATATATATATTAAATCTGTAGAGGAAGATACATTGTCGGAATATCCTTTACAAATACAAAGCACAGGAATTAATATAAACTCATTACTTGTGGGGACAAATAACAATAATGAAAATCAAGGTAGTGGAGATATTAATGTTAGTAAAAGAATAACAAACATGTTTTCTACAATTGGTTCAAATGATTTAAAAACATTAAAGAAATATTTAGAAAGTGATGAAAGTAACTTTAAAGATTATACAAAAGCTATTGAATATAATTATGATATTAAACCAATAATTTATAGTTCAGACACTAAAAATATAAGGCAAGTAAATCCAGATATTACTTTTTCAAGTTTAGGAATGGGTTCAGAAGCATCTAGTAATAGTATGATGTCTAATATGATGAGCACAGATGTGTTTTTTCAAATGCCTAAAGATAGTAGTTTATATGAAAATCAATATGATGTAAAAGCAGGAAAATGGCCTACTAATTACAATGAGTGTGTTTTAGTTTTAACATCACAAGGAAATATTAGTGATTTCTTATTATATACATTAGGACTAAGAGATTATAGTGAACTACAGAACTTAGTTAATCAATTTTCAAATGGAAAAGAAGTAAGCACACCTGAAAATTTTGATTCATATACTTATGATGATATATTAGGAACTACTTTTAAATTAATTAACATTAGTGATTGCTATGAGTATGATAAAGAGTATAAAATTTGGAGAGATAAAACAGATAACAAAGAATATATGAAAAATATTGTGGAAAAAGGAGAAAACTTAAAGATAGTTGGAATTGTAAAGCCAAAAGAAGGAGCAACAAGTACTATGCTTTCTAATGGTATTTATTATCCAGCTTCTTTGACAGAGTATGTTATAGAACATTCAAAAAATAGTAAAATTGTAAAACAACAATTAGCAAATCCAGAAGTGAATGTATTTACAAGTAAAAAATTTGATGAAATGGAAGAAAATTCTTTTGATATGAACTCTTTAATTGATGTAGATACAAATGCTATTGGAAAAGCTTTTAAAATAGATCAATCAAAAATAAACGTTAATTTCGGAAACTTAAATAACATATTAACACAAAACTCATTACCAACATTTGACATAAAGGATGTTTTGAATAATTTAAAATTTTCAATATCAGATGAAGATATACGAAATATAATAATTGATTTTATATATGGGTATGAAGAATATATACAAAATAAACCAGAAGCGAATATAAATCAAATAGGTAAACAATTAACAGAATATTTACAATCAAAAGAGGTAAATGAATTACTAAATAAAAAAATACAAGAATTTATTAAGGAAAATGGTAGTTTAACTATTACACAGGAACAATTGGAAGAAATTATGAAAGAAATTTTGGCAGGATATGAAAAATATGTAAATGACAATGAACTAGTAAGTTTAGAAGATTTAAATAAATATCTTTTAGAATATTTAAATTCTGATGAAGCAAAAAATATTATAACTGAAAATATATCAAATATAATAACATCTCAAAATTTGGATAAACAAATAACAGCTATAATGAAAAAATATATGCAAAATGTTATAGAAAAAATTAGCGAAAAATTGCAAATACAAATAGAATCAAGTATTAAAACATTAAGTCAATCAATAACAAATGCTATTACTATAGATGAAAATGCTTTTATGGGAGCATTTAAGATTAAGATGACTGAAAAAGAATTATCGGAATTGTTTAATTCTCTTATGAGTAAAGAAAGTGTTACTTATGAAAGTAATTTAAAAAGACTAAATTATGCAAATTTTGACAAGCCAAGTGGAATTGATATATATCCAAAAGATTTTGAAGGAAATAAAGCAATTATTAATTTATTAAATTCTTATAATGCTCGAATGGAAGAAAACGGGGAAGAAGAAAAAATAATTTCTTATGCTGATATGATAGGGTCATTAATGAGTTCTGTAACAACTATTGTTGATACAATAAGTTATGTATTGATTGCGTTTGTTGCTATATCATTAGTTGTTTCTTCTATTATGATTGGTGTTATTACATATATTAGTGTATTAGAACGAAAAAAAGAAATTGGAATTTTAAGAGCAATGGGAG
>CAUWNG010000135.1:0-3383 GCA_963560005.1 uncultured Clostridia bacterium | reverse complement strand
CAATAGCCAAAGTTCAAAGTTAGGATTAGACCAAGCTACATTATAATTGCAATTATCTATCGCTGAATTAAATTGTTCATCATTATAATCATCTTTGTCAAATACTACCCAAACTTGTCCATATACCTTATTAGCATGATTAACTGTTTTTTGAGTATATTTTACTAAAGATGTTGTATTCATTCCTGTACCTTTTATATCAATATTTGGAATTAAAACATCTACCTTATTTCCATATTTTTCATTAATCTTTTTCTTTAATCCATTAAAGTAATTAGGTTCTGTTTTCTTACCTTCACATACTATCAAGTAATTGGCTGGTGCTTGCCTTTTACTCTTTAATCTATCTTTTCTCGAAATATTATTATTTTTCATAATCTATATCAAACTCTTCCAATACTGGAATAGCACCATATCTTCCAGTTAAATAGTCTTTATTGTATGTTGCGTCGTTTCTTACTTTTTTACCCGCATTTTTATCATCTTCTAGTATATAATCAGATAATGCATATATTTCTGAAATACCATCTTTATCTTTTTCTACAAACCATATTTCGTCTCTTCTAAATGTTTCTTTATTTAGGTTTACTGTGTCATGTGTTGAATATATTAACTGACCATTCCCTTTATTAGTATCACTGTTATGGAATAAATTAATAATATATCTCGTTAATAACGGATGTAGTTTTGCATCTAATTCATCAACAAATAATACCATCCCATTTTTTAATGCATCCATAAAGAAATCAAATAAGTGAAACATCTTTCTAGTTCCATTAGACTCTAAATAAAACGGCAATGCCTTTAGTTCTCCATTTTCTCCTTTATGAATAACTTCAATGTCTATTATTCCATTGTTGCTTTTAACTGCTTCTATTGAATCTGGTGTAGTTTTTATTCCTTCAATTCCAGAATCAAAAGTTCTTATAAATTTCAATAGTTCCTTTTTATAGTTTTCATCACTTAATATTTTTAATGAAACTCTATTATTAATGAACCTTTCAAAATTAGAATTACCTAAGTCTAAATATGTGCTGTTTACAAACCAATCATATACATTACTAAAATCTTCATTATTTCTATCTATTTTGCTATATATATTTAGAAACAATGTTCTTTCATCTATATTAACCAGTCCTGATATTTTATTAGATTTCATTGATACATTATTATTTTCTCTTTCAAAAATAGCATAGAATTTATTAACTCTTTTCTCAAACAACCACTCGGAAATTATTTTATCTTTTAAAACTTCGAAACCATATTTGTATATTTTATTGTTTTTAGCTAATATTTCTACTTCTAAAGCAATTGGATCATTATTTATCATAAAACTATATACATTTTCTTCATCTATTGGAGAATTCTTTTTGGAATCATCGCTTACTAGTATTCTCTTTTTCATATAATCAAAAGCCTGTAACACATTAGTTTTTCCACTAGCATTAGCGCCATAAATTGCAGATACTTTTAAATATTCACCATTATCAATTTTAGCAACATTATATTCATGTTCTTTTAGTGATGTTGCTTCCATATCTAAACAATTTTCATTTTTAAAAGATTTGAAATTTTTAAAACTAAATCTTATTAACATCTTAAAATCCTCCTTCACTTTATATATTATATGCTAAAATCAAAAAATATCAATATTTTTGAGATATTTTCTCAAATTTATTGATATTTTTATTTTTATAAATCGTATTCCCATAAACTTAAATGTCCTTTTACCTCTATCGGATCCTTAAAAACCTCAACATCTGAAACCTGCCATCCATAGTTTTCTTTAAAAGAACTTTTAGTATAAATATCACTGTTTTCTTTTAGCAACAACTCTTTAAATTCTGGAGACATTTTTATGCAATCTACTAATTTAACTCTTCCTAAAATTTTTCCATATTGTAATTTTTCTGGAAGGTATTTTGCTAATCTATTCATCGCTTCTTTATCTATACCTTTTCCCGCATGTATTAACAATTCGCCTCTGTATTTTGTTTGCCAACTTCTAAATTCAAATCTTTTATCTCCTTGCATTATTAAAGTTGCCCATGGTTGTTTAATTGTTAAAACTTTCATTTTTAACGAACTCCTTTATTCTATTATCTTCCCATTCTCCATATTTCTTTTTGTATTTTTTATCATCACTTGCTAATATTTCAGTGCCATCATCGAAAACTATTAAAATTTTATCAAAATCTTTCCCACCAAAATGTAGATAATCTTGTCCACCATCTATATAGCAATTATTACATTTACAACTTATTAAGTTATGTATGTATTTAGATTCAATTATATCATTACATAATAAGCATTTTATTTTCATATTTTATCTCCAATTATTAACTTTAAATTTATTAATTTTTTAGTAATATCATAATATTCAACTTTAGACAAAACCTTTTCTATTACTTCTTTATATTTCTTTTGATTAGCTTTTGATTCTTCCTCAATTATTTTAATTTCTTTTTTTATTTTATCTTCCATTTTATTATAATAGTCTTTATTAGTATCTAAAAATGCATATTTATTTGCTTCTTTTAATTTATCTTTATCCATATTATTGCAAAAATAAATTAAAGTCAATTTTTCTATAATATATTTAAATATTACTAAATCTTGAAAAGTTTCATCAACTATTATATTTTCTTCATGTAGTATTTCTAAAAACACTATTGGTAAAACCATTATTACATTAAGGTATAATAATATAACATCTACTTTTTCTCTTTCAAAAAATCTTAGCATATTCCTATGAATTGTTGGATGTGCAAATTTAGATAGAACATTATATATTTTTTTATAATCTTCTTCGATATCTTTATATTTTTTTAATATTATATCCCTTAAATAGCCTTGTGATAAATAATCTTTTTCTTTTTTATTTATTTTTCTTCTTTCAAGATAACGTTCGTAACTATCCTCTTTACAATATTCTTCTCTAACATTTTCATCTATTCTAATTCCAAATAACATCATCATTAATTCGAATGCATTTCTAGTTAGAACTATTCCATCCAATAATCTATTATTATCTACCAGCCTATATGCACGCTTGTATGTATTTATACAATCATTGAATAATTCAATTTCTATAGAATCATTTATCTTCCTTTTAGCTTCCTGTAATTTGCTTATAAATATATTGTTTATATCACAAAAAACATTTTTTATCTCATCATTCATTTACCCTACCATCTCTTTACACTTTAATTCCGCTTGTCTTATAACAGTTTGAACAGCCTTTTCGCTCTTGTTAGGTGGATAATTATATTTAATTAGAAGTTTCTTAATTTCAATTCTCATTCTAGCTCTTGCATCTTTTCTAATGTCCCAATCAATTGTCATATTATTGTTTACAGTCTCAACAAGTTCTTTAGCTATTT
>CAUWNG010000134.1:0-3429 GCA_963560005.1 uncultured Clostridia bacterium | reverse complement strand
AGAAGTTGTTAATCCAGCAACAAGTGAACTTATTGATACAGTTCCAAATGTTACATTAGAAGATGTAAATACTTCTGTAGAGGTTGCAAAAATAGAGCAAAAAAAATGGGCAGAAGTACCATTACATAAAAGAGCTGATATATTATATAAATTTGTAGAATTAGTAGAAAGAGATAAAGAGAGGTTAGCTAAATTATTAACATCTGAAACAGGTAAACCTATAAAAGAGTCTTTTGCAGAATTAGGAAATGTAAAAATAGGTACTTATGCATTTGTAGAAAGAGCAAAGCATTTATATAATGAAAGTATACCAGCAGGACAAGAAGCAGGACAAGAAAAAACAATGCAGATAACAACAAGAAATCCAATTGGTGTTATTGCTGCTATAATACCATTTAATTTTCCAAGTGATTTATTTGTTCAAAAAGTTCCACCAGCTTTATTAATGGGAAATAGTATAATTGTTAAACCATCAAACTATAATCCATTAACATTAATAGAATATGTAAAATTAATGATAGAAGCAGGAGTACCAGCAGGTTGTATACAAATATTAACTGGAGATGGACCAATAGTGGGGCAAGCATTAGCAGGACATCCAGGAGTACATTTAATATCTTTAACAGGAGGAACTGCTGCAGGAATTCAAACAATGGGTACTGCTTCTAAGAATTTAACTCATGTAATGTTAGAACTTGGAGGTAATGATGCATTTATATTCTTAGAAGATGGAGACATGGATTTAGCAGTAAAGGAAACAATTTGGGGAAGATTATATAATGCAGGACAGGTATGTTGTGCAAGTAAAAGATTTCTAATACATAATTCAAGAAAAGCTGAATTTATAGAAAGAATGAAAGAAATAATTTCTAATTTAAAAGTAGGAGATCCTACAAAAGAAGATACAGATATGGGACCATTAATAAATATAAATGCAGCAAAAAGAGTAGAAAATCAAGTTAATCAAATGGTTAGAGAGGGTGCTACTATTGTTTGTGGAGGAAAGAGAGAAGATGCATATTATTATCCAACAATTTTAGATAATGTGAACAAGAACATGGAAGTAGCAAAAGATATGGAAATATTTGGTCCAGTTATTTCTGTAATAGGATTTGACAAAGTAGAAGAAGCAATAGAAATAGCAAATCAATCATCTTATGGATTATGCGGAAGTGTTATAACTAAAGATTATTCTTTAGGTATGAAAATAGCAAACAAGCTAGAATGTGGAGGAGCAATAGTAAATGGAGCAAGTTTCTATAGATCTTTCGAGATGCCATTTGGAGGATGGAAACATAGTGGCATAGGAAATGAAGGAGTTTTAACTACATTACAAGAAATGAGTAGATTAAAAACTATCATATTAAAGAATATACTATAATGGTAGGGTAAAAATATAAATAATTCAGAGAAATGTAGATTTCTCTGAATTATTAATGAAACAAATTAATAGGAGGAAAATTTTTATGTCAGTAACAAAATTTGTATTAAATGAAACTTCTTATTTTGGAGAAGGAGCAAGAAGTGTTTTAACAGAAGAAATTAAAAATAGAGGTTTTAAAAAAGTTCTAGTGGTAACAGACAAATCATTATATGAAGTTGGGGTTAGTAAAAAGGTAACAGACTTATTGGATGAAGCTAAAATAGAGTATGGAATATATCATGATGTACTTCCAAATCCACCAATTGCAAATGTAAATGCAGGAATAGAAATGTGTAAGCAAATAGGAGCGGACTTAATTGTTGCAGTAGGGGGAGGCTCTAGTATTGACACTGCAAAAGCTATATCAATAATAATGAAAAATCCAGATAGAGCAGATGTAGTTTCTTTAAATGGTATTTCTAATACAAAAAATAAAGGTCTACCTATAATAGCATTACCTACAACAGCAGGGACTGCAGCTGAAGTAACAATAAATTATGTTATTACAGATCCAGAAAAAGGAATAAAAATGGTATGTGTTGATGAACATGATATTCCAATAATAGCTATTATAGATACAGAACTTATGGCTTCTATGCCTAAATCTATAGCTTCATCAACAGGAATGGATGCATTAACACATGCTATAGAGGGATATATAACAAAAAATAGAAATACAATGTCACAAATGTTTTCTATGAAGGCTATACAACTAATATATGATAATTTAGAGAAAGCAGTAAATGATAGAAATCAAGAAGCCATAAACAATATGGGGCTTGGACAATATATTGCCGGAATGGCATTTTCTAATGTAGGATTAGGAATAGTACATTCAATGGCTCATCAATTAGGAGCCGTATACGATACACCACATGGATTAGCAAATGCAATTTTACTTCCTACTATTATGAAATTTAATGGAGAAGTAAGTTATGAAGAGTATAGAGAAATATTAACAGGAGCTTTTCATGTAGATGCTACAAGATTTACAAAAGAAGAAATAATAAAAACATTTTGTGAAAAAATAAAGGAACTTTCAGAAAAAGTTGGTATAACACAAACAGTAAGAGACGTTGGAGGAAGAATTGAGGATATACCAATGCTTGCTGATAAAGCAATGGAAGATCCTTGCAGGCCAGGTAATCCAAGAGAAGTAACAAGAGAAGACTTTATAAAATTATATGAAGAAGCAATGTAATAAAATTGGATTTACTAAATATATATAGTTGTAAAATTAAAAATATAAATTAACTTTAATGTAAAAGATGATATTTTAAATATTTAGATAGATAAAAAAGGAGAAGATAAACTTCTCCTTTTTTTGGCTCATATTTTAGTTATACTAAAATTTCGAAAAAATCATTTCGAATATCACCATACAAAGATTTAGAGAAAATCTTGTGAAATTTTTCGGTGAAAGTAAAATTTAGATTTTTTAACAACAATGCAATGAAAGTGTATGGATCTTCAAAGAGATCTTCTTTATAAATATGCGGACCATTACCACCGCCATTTACAAAAGAGAGAAGATATACATACTCTATCAAAAATTCTTCTTGAATTTCTGATAATTGCAATTGCAACTGTGCTTTTCCATAAAAGATAGCTCTAAGTATGTAAGAATAAAGCCGGATGTCTGATTCAATATCATTTCTTAAATCAGACAACATTTTCTCAAAACTAGAATGAAAACCATTACTGTTAGACATTCTTGCTTCTAGTTCTGAAGTTAAAGGTAAAAAGTCAGTGGCTTGTCTTAAAAGCCTTTCCTTTTTTAGTGTTTCGCGGATTTTAGGTAAAATCCGTGAAAGTTCCATAAGCTTTTCCTCTCGAGTCATAAAAAAACCTTCTTTCTTTGAATTTAAAATGCTGAGCCATCAAACATTTTATATATAAATTATACCAAAATATAAGTTTTAAGTCAAATGTTTACAAATATTGGCAAAATTATTATGAAAGAAATGTGATAATGTCTTAAGTAATGAAATAAGAAAATGTCCCAA
>CAUWNG010000133.1:0-3495 GCA_963560005.1 uncultured Clostridia bacterium | reverse complement strand
AACTTGTAAAAGGAAATGATACAAGAAAACAATTTTTTGAAAAAATAATAGAAGTTCAAACACTTCTTGGAGGTGATTTAAACGATGTTATTTAAGTTATCTGTTAAAAATATGAAAAAGAGTTTTAAAGATTATGCAATATATTTTTTAACATTAGTGTTAGGTGTTGCAATATTCTATATGTTTAACTCTTTAGATAGTCAACAAGCAATGTTAGATGTTTCAAATTCAACAAGAGAAATGATACAATTAATGATTACAATGCTTAGTTTTGTATCAGTATTTGTAGCAGTTGTATTAGGATTATTAATTGTGTATGCTAATAACTTTTTGATTAATCGAAGAAAAAGAGAATTTGGTATTTATATGACACTAGGAATGGGAAAAAGGCAAATCTCAAAAATTATATTATTTGAAACAATATTAGTAGGAATATTATCATTAATTGTAGGACTTGTAATAGGTATATTTGCCTCACAGTTTATGTCAATTTTGGTTGGAAAATTATTTGAAGCAGATATGACAAGATTTGAATTTGTATTTTCAAAAGATGCTTGCATAAAAACATGTATATATTTTGCATTAATGTATTTAGCAGTAATGATTTTTAATACAATTTCAATATCAAGATACAAACTAATTAATTTATTAACAGCAATAAAGAAGAATGAAACAGTAAAAATTAAAAATCCAGTTTTATCAATTTTAATATTTCTATTTGGAGCAGGAATATTAGGATATGCTTATTGGAAAGTAACAGGGGGAGTACATACTCTTTCAACCGCAGATAAAATGTTACCAATAATTATAATGGGAATTGTTGGTACAGTAGCAGTATTTTGGTCTTTATCTGGATTTATATTAAGATTAGTACAAGCAAGGAAAAAAACATATTTAAAAGGTACAAATATGTTTGTATTAAGACAACTAAACAACAAAATCAATACAACAGTAGTTAGTATGAGTGTTATATGCTTAATGCTATTTATGACAATTAGTATATTATCAAGTAGTTTAGCTTTGCAAAACACAATGAAAGAAGATTTAAAAGAAATGACGCCAGTTGATATAAATTTAACTAAAACTGCAAATTTACCAGAAGAGTATTATAGTTATGGAACTTATGGCAAAAAGATAGTAGCAACAGAAGAAGCAAGAGAAGATTCAAAATATCCAATATCTTATACACTAGAAAAAAATGGATATAATATGAATAATTTAAAAGATATTGTAGAAATAACAATATATGCAACAGATGAATTAACAATGGGAGATAGTTTAGGAAATTATTTAGAAGAAGCTAAAAAGAATTTTCCAATGCTTTTATATGATATGGCAGAAAAAATTGTAAAAATATCAGATTACAATAAAATAGCAAGGTTATATGGAGTACAAGAATATACATTAAATAATAATGAGTATATCATACTTTGTGATTTTGACAATATGGCAAACATGAGAAATGAAGCATTGAAAAATAATAAAACAATTACAATAAATGGAAAAAAATATTATTCAAAATATGATAAGTGTCAAACTGGATGGATTTATATGAATACAAGTCATGTTAATACAGGAATTATACTAGTACCAGATAATTGTAATTTAAAAGAAGAATGGAAAGAAAAACATTTCTTAGCTGCTAATTATAATGCAAATACAAAGGAAGAAATAGAAAAAATAGAAAAAACACTAAGTAATAGGGATTCAGAATTAGTAGAAAAATTAGGAAATAAAGGAATTAATTTAGAAGGAATGTCAAAAATTGTACTTGTAGAAGCAAGTGTCGGAGTAGCAACAATAGTATTGTTTATAGCAATATATTTAGGAATAATATTTTTAATTGCAAGTTCAGCGATTTTAGCATTGAAACAACTAACAGAAAGTTCTGATAATAGACAAAGATATATTATTTTAAGAAAAATTGGCTGTGATGAGAAAATGATAAATCAAGCATTATTCAGACAAATTGCAATATTCTTTATGCTACCACTTATATTTGCAATTATACATTCAATTTTTGGAATCCAATTTGTAATGTCAATGATGTCAGTATTAGCTGCGCCAGAACAATTATTGCCATCAGTAATAGCAACAGTAGTAATAATTGGATTAATATATGGATTATATTTCTTAGCAACTTATTTAGGAAGTAAAAATATTATTAAAGAGGAGAAATAGGAATTATTGTAACAATTATAGTAGGAAATATTATAAATATAGTAAATTCAATTTGTTGAAAGCCGTGATAAAAAAGTATGAAACTGAATGAAAACAAAAATTATATCTTTTAAAGAATATTTATATTAAATGTCACTTACTTGTCACTTTAAATGTTTTATAATAAAAATGAAATAAAGAGAAGGGAAAATTTTGTATGGAAATATTAAGAGTAGAAAATTTGTGCAAACAATTAAAAACACCTATAACATCTATTTTAATTATGCTAGACAACATTTTAGATGATACAGAGATGCCAAAAGATATAAGAAAAGAATTTATTAAAGACATAAAAAGAGAAATAATAAATATTAAATTTTTGGTAGAGTCTATTTTAAAATTATCAAAAATTGATAGTAATACTATTAATTTTATAAAAAAAGAAGTAACTATTCAAGAAATTATTGCAGAAGCGGTAAAAAATATTTCAATTATTAGAGAAATCAAAAATATTAAAATAAATGTAAAAGGTAATTCAACAGATACTATTATTTGTGATATGAAGTGGCAGGTAGAAGCAATAACGAATATTTTGAAAAATTGCATAGAACATTCTAAAGAAAATGGAGAAATAGAGATAAGATATGAAAAAAATAATATATATGCAAAAATCGAAATTATGGACTATGGAACAGGAATAGAAAAGCAAGATTTACCACATATATTTGAGAGATTTTATAAGGGTAAAAATTCTTCAAGCGATAGTATTGGAATTGGCTTAGCATTGTCAAAATCTATTATTGAAAGCAATAATGGATATATAGAAGTAGAATCAGAATTAGAGAAAGGAACTATATTTACAATAAAATATTTTTAAAGTGATTAGAAAAAAGTTGTTATATTTGGAATATTGCAACTTTTTTATTATTAATAATTTATTAATGTCACTTACTTGTCACTTGGTATGAGTTATAATAAAAGAAATTATATAAAGGGGAAGAACTAAAAAAGTGACAAAACTGTAATATAAATGTAATATAAATCGATGGCAACTAATATAAAAAGATTTTATAATAAAATTAGAAGTATGAAAAGAAGTAGTAAAAGAGGTGGTAAAAATGAAGAAATTTTTAAATCTATTATTAGTTTTAATATTAATAGGTGTTAGCTTATTGTTATTAGTTATTGGCAATGGATATAACATTTATAAAGAGGCAATAAATAAAATAAATATTGAAGATAAAGTAAAAGAAATTCAAAGCAAAGAAAATTACACAAAGATTTCAGAATTACCACAAATGTATATAAATGCGGTAATTAGTGTTGAAGATCACA
>CAUWNG010000132.1:0-3619 GCA_963560005.1 uncultured Clostridia bacterium | reverse complement strand
TATTAAATAATTAAAAAAATTGATTATAAATAGAGAAAGGAATGTGATTATATGGATCTAGTAAAAGAACAGGAAGTTAGTAAAAATAATAATATAGAATTAGAAAAAAATAATGAACAAAAAAAATTTTTAGAAACTACTTTAGGAAAAACAATTAATGGAGCAATGGATTTGGGATTAAGATGGATATTACCAGATTTTTTAGAAAACCAAATAATTGATGTAAAAGATGCATTAATGCAAGGAGGATTAAAAGAAGGAATAGATAAGGCAATTGATAGTGCTATAGATTTGGGAAAAAGTGTTACAGGAGTATTTACAGGAAATTTTGAGAATATATCTCAAGCACAAAATGCGATAAAAAATGGAGGAATAATAGATGGAATTTCCGGAGTTATAGATTTTGCATTAGAAAAAGCTACAAATTCTGGATTGATACCATATAATGTCTCAAATTTAATAGAAAAAGGAAAAAATGTAATATTAGATAATGTGGCTAATAATATAGAAAATGAATTTGCTAAACAAGTGGATAATATAGAAAAATTAGGTAAATATGAAAATAATTGGAGAGAATATTATAAAAATAAAAATTTAGATGGAATGGAAAGAGAATACCAAAAAATAAGAGAGAAATTAAAAGAGCTATTACCTTTAGAAAAAACATTAAATGAGGCAAGGCAAATTGAAAATATACATAAATTAATAAAAAATAGTGGGAAATTCGAATTAACAAAAGAGCAAATAGAATTAGCAAATATTTTAATTTAAAAACATAAAAAAGTAAGATTTTGCCTGTTTTTTTCCTTGCATATTTTAGTTAATTTTAGTATAATACAATAGTAAATATAAGAGTAGAAAAGAGGTAAATAAATGGAGTCACGTGACGGAAAAATAATAGAAAGAGAGATTTCAAAAGAAATGCAAACCTCTTACATAGACTATGCCATGAGTGTTATAGTTTCTCGTGCTTTGCCAGATGTAAGGGATGGTTTAAAACCAGTACACAGAAGAATATTATATGCAATGTATGAAGATGGTATAACTTCAGATAAACCATATAGAAAATGTGCTAATACTGTAGGTTCGGTTTTAGGAAGATATCATCCACATGGTGATAGCTCTGTTTATGATGCAATGGTTAGAATGGCACAGGAATTTTCTTTAAGGTATCCATTAATTGACGGACATGGAAACTTTGGATCAATAGATGGAGATGGTGCTGCTGCAATGAGGTATACTGAAGCAAGAATGGCAAAAATTGCAGAAACTATGCTTACAGATATAGAAAAAAACACTGTAGATTTTATGCCTAACTATGATGACAGACTACAAGAGCCAACAGTTTTACCAGCAAAAATACCAGCATTATTAGTTAATGGTTCTTCAGGAATTGCAGTAGGAATGGCAACTAATATACCACCACATAATTTATCAGAAGTAATTAAGGGTATAATTAAAATAATAGATGAAGACAATGTAACAGATGAAGATTTGATGGAAGTTATAAAAGGACCAGATTTTCCAACAGAAGGTATAATACTTGGAATTGAAGGTATTAAAGAAGCATATAAAACAGGTAGAGGTAAAATTACAGTAAGGGCAGAAGCAGAAATAGAAGAAATGAGTGGAAACAAACAAAGAATAATTGTTAGTTCACTTCCATATCAAGTAAATAAGGCAAAATTAATAGAACATATAGCTTCACTTGTAAGAGAAAAAAGATTAGAAGGTATTTCAGAATTAAGAGATGAATCTGACAGAACAGAAAAAGTAAGAATAGTTATAGAGTTAAAAAGAGATGCAAATGCACAAGTTGTATTAAATCAATTATATAAAAATACGCAAATGCAAGATACATTTGGTATTATATTATTAGCATTAGTTGATGGTGAACCTAAAATTTTAACATTAAAACAATGTTTGGAGCATTATATAAATCATAGAAAAACTGTAATATTACGTAGAACTCAATTTGATTTAGACAAGGCTTTAGCTAGAGCTCATATATTAGAAGGATTAAAAATAGCTTTAGATAATATTGATGAAGTAATTAATATAATTCGTAATTCTTATGATGATGCAAAAGAAAGATTAATGGAAAGATTTGGATTAAGTGATATACAAGCTCAAGCTATATTAGATATGAGATTGAAAACACTATCTGGATTACAAAGAGAAAAAATTGATGAAGAATATGAACAATTAATGAAATTAATAGAACATTTAAGAGCTATTTTAGAAAGTGAAAAATTAGTTTTTGATATTATAAAAGAAGAGTTATTGGAGATAGATCAAAAATTTGGAGATGACAGAAAAACTAAAATAGTAGCAGCAGAGGGAGAAATAAATATAGAAGATTTGATTAAAGAAGAACAAACTGTTGTTGCTTTAACACATTTTGGATACATTAAAAGAATGCCTACAGATACATATAAAAGCCAAAAAAGAGGCGGAAAAGGTATTACAGGAATTTCTACAAGAGAAGATGATTTTGTTAAACAAATCTTTACAGCTTCAACTCATGATACTATATTATTCTTTAGCAATAAAGGAAAATTATATAGATTAAGAGGATATGAAATACCAGAAGCAGGAAGAACAGCAAAAGGAACAGCTATAGTAAATCTTCTAAGTTTAGATAGTGGAGAAAAAATATCAGCAGTTATTCCAATTTCTAATTTTGCAGAAGGTAAATATTTATTGATGGCAACTCAGAAAGGATTTATAAAGAAAACAGCTTTAAATGAATATTTGTCTGCAAGAAAATCTGGACTTTTAGCAATTACATTAAGAGAAGATGATGAATTAATAGATGTACGTTTAACAGATGGACAAGATAATGTAGTTTTAGTTACAAAATGTGGTATGTGTATTACATTTGATGAAAAAGACGTAAGACCAATGGGAAGAGGTGCACAAGGTGTAATTGGAATAAGATTGTCTGATGATGATTGTGTAATTGGAATGGAATCTATTATTACCGGAAGCAATGCAACACTATTAGCTATAACAGAAAATGGATTTGGAAAAAGAACAGAATTAGATGAGTACAGAGTCCAGACTAGAGGAGGAAAAGGAGTAATTACATACAAAATTACACCTAAAACAGGAAATATAATTGGAATTAGAATTGCAACTGATAATGAAGATGTAATGTTAATAACTGATACAGGAACAATTATAAGATTAAAAGTAAAAGATATTAGTATATTAGGAAGATCTACACAAGGTGTAACTTTAATGAGAACAAATGAAGGAAAAGTAGTAAGTATAGAAACAATTTCTCAAGAAGATGAACAAGAAGAATAAAAAATATAAGGTGTCAAAAATGACACCTTATATTTTTCTTGGACTAAATACATTAATTTTTTGAATCTTTATCTATTTGTTTTAACTTATTATTTAACTTATTAACTTGAAATTTAGTAATTAATAAATTTAAAATAAAAATTAAAATAAAAGATATAATATAAACTGGTAAAGTCTTTTTTAATATTTCAAATAATATTATAAAAAAATTATTTATTGTAAAATCAATATAAAAATAAGATATAAATAAAATTAAAACACTATAAATAATATATCCAAAAATGAAATAATAAACATATTTTATTTT
>CAUWNG010000131.1:0-3625 GCA_963560005.1 uncultured Clostridia bacterium | reverse complement strand
TAAATAGTCGGTCCCCACACGGAGCTCGCTACGAAAAAAATATTATTACTATCACGTAAAAAGGTGAAATTTTATATAAATAAAAAGTGAAATTTAAGTAACGGAGGAATAGCTTATGAAGAGTATAAAAGAAAAAAGCGGAATAACATTAATAACTCTAGCAGTAACAATAGTGGTTATTTTAATATTAGCAGGAGTTACAATAGATGTAACTTTAGGAGAAAATGGAATATTAAATAAATCCAAAGAAGCAGCAAATAGAATGAATAATTTAGTAAAAGAGGATGAAACAGAATTAAATGAATTATTAAATGAATTAAATGCGACAATGGACTTAAATTGGAATAGCAATATAGAAATACCAGGAGGGAATGAAATAACAAATACAGAACCAACACCACCAGAGCCAGAAAATCCAAAATTAGAAAATACAACAGGAATACAGACAGAAAATACAAAAGTAGAAGATAAATTTGGAAATGTGGTAACAATTCCAAAAGGATTTGAAGTAGTGGAACAAGAAGGAACAACAGTACCAGAAGGAATAGTTGTGCAAGATAAAGATGGAAATCAATTTGTATGGATACCAGTAGGAAGAGTGTATAAAGATGCTACAAAAAATAATTATAGTGATATTCAGTTAGGAAGATATACATTTAATACAACTAATGGAACGCCAACATTAGTACAAGCAGCATATACAGATAGTAATCCAGAAAATTATAAACAATTGATTGTTGTAATTGAGGAGTATTATGGCTCTGATTGTTTTGAATATACAACAAGGGTAAATCCAGACGGTATAGAGTCTGCTGGTACTAATGCATTAAACGCAATAGCAAAAAATTTAGGAGCTTTTATAAATAGTGTGAAAAACAACAATGGATATTATCTAGCACGATACGAAGCAAGTTATGGAAGTGGAACAAGTGTGGCAAATTATAAACCACTATCAAAGATATCAACGAGTGTTAATGATATAAATGAATTGAATATGAAGTATATTATAGGACATTTATGGGTTAGTACCGGTCAGATAGATGCAGCTAAAATATGTAGAAATATGTACAATAATGATGAAAGTGTAGGTGTTGAGAGTGACTTAGCTAATAGTTATGCTTATGATACAGCAATAGTATTTATACAAAAAATGGGAAATAGTAATTATGCGAATAAAGCAGTTGAAAATAGAGTATTTATGAATACAGGAACAACTGGAGATGAAGTATGTAATATATTTGATATGGCTTCAAACCATCGTGAATGGTCTACGGAATATTCTAGCTATCAAGATAAATATGACGGTCTACCATATTTAGTTAGAGGTGGTTTTGCATATAGTGGTACGACATATACTGCTATGAGAAGTCCTTATCATCAGTCTGGAATTCAGAGATATGTCTCATTTCGACCAGTGGTTTATATAAAATAGTTATGATTTTAAAAGAAAGAATATAAATTTTCCATCAATTTACTATTGTAAAATATAATTTTATATGTTATATTTTAAGTAAATATTTTTATAGGAGGAATTTATGAAAAATAGTACAAAAATATTAATTGCTATTGGTGTTATAGTTATAATTGCTTTAGTTGGTTTTCTTATTTATAATGCTATGAATAAAGAAGAACAAAAGAGTAATATAACAATTACTTCAGCACAGGATATGGAAAATTTGGTAAATACTTTATATGAAGGGTTAGAAGATAAATTACCAAAATTAGCTACAAATGTTGTTGATGTTACAGACATAAATGCTGTTACATATAGTACAGGTCTTACATCAAATGAAAATTTAGAGTATGTTGTAGTTTCAGAACCATTAATGAGCTCTCAGGCATATTCATTAGTATTAGTAAAAGTAAAAGATGGTGTAAATGCCAATGAAATAGCTAAAGAAATGTCAGAGAAAGTTAATACTAATAAATGGATTTGTGTTTCAGCAGAAAAAGTATATGCAACTAATAGTGACAACTTAGTTTGTTTAGTTATGGCTAGTGAAGAATGGGCAAAACCAGTATATGAAAAATTTAAATCAGCTGCTGGAACAATTGGTCAAGAATACGAAAAAACACAAGAAATATAATGATTTTTAATATTAAACAAATAATATAATATTTCGTATTTTGATGTGAAAAATTAATAAATATTGAATTTGAAAGGCCTTAAAAGTGTTATATTAATTACATTTTTAAGGCTATTTTGATATAATACATTATTAGTGAAAGAGTAGAGGGGTAAAATAAAATGTTTTTGGATAATAAGTTATATAATATAGATTTTAAAAACAGAAAAATATATAATGGATTTAAAAAAATTGTAATAGGAATCGCAAAAAACTTATTTATTGTAAGTTCTTTAAGTGATTTGGAATATATAATTATAAATAATAATGAAAAAAGTATATTGTTTTCATGGTTATATTTAGTAACTATTGCTTTAAAAATTTATACGGTTTTTTCTGTATACAAAGATATATTATTTGGTATTGGAAAAATTGTTGGATTTAGATTAAAAGAAGAAAATAATAATTTGATAAAAATAAAAAGAATATGGAAAAAAGGAAAATTTTTGGCATTTGGGATTACTTTTATTATATATTTATTTACTCAAAAAAATAGCATACAAATATTAAAGGGAGTAATTGGTTTAGATAATATTCCTTTTTCTAATGAAGTAAGTATATATTATTTAAAAAGTTATGCTATTACTTTAATAATAGCAATATTAATTTCTTTAAAGTTATTAAGTAGAATATCTAAAAAATTTAAATGTAAAATTGTTAAAGTGATAGAACCAGTATTCTTATGTATAATACTTATAATATCTGTAGCTTATGGAATAAATAACAGTAAATTCATGAAAAAAACAACATATATTAAAGAAATTTCAAATGTTATTTTTAACGAGGTTGAGTTAAAAATATTTAATAAAAGTGATATTAATGGATATTTTATAGAAAATAATGGAATATATAAAATAGAATATCCATTAAAAGAAACATCTGTAAATAAAGCTACAGATAAAATAAATAAAATATATAATAAATATTTAAAAAATATGAATGTATATTATACAATAATTCCAGATAAAAATTATTATTTAAAAGATAATAATTATTTGACAATAGATTATAAAAAAATGGAAAATATTATAACAAGTAATTTGCAAAATATGAAGTATATTAATTTATTTAATACTTTAACTTTAGATGATTATTATTTAACAGATTCACATTGGAAACAGGAAAAACTAGATAGGGTAGTTAAAAAAATTGCTACAGAAATAGGATTTATAGATAGATTGAAATTAGACTATTCTAAAAATACTTTGGGCAATTTTTATGGCGCATATTATAATGATTTACCTAATGGCAATAAAATAGATGAATTAGTGTATTTAACTAATAATATTATAGAACAGAGTAAAACTTATAATATAGAAAATGAAGAAACAAGAGTTGTATATGATTTAATAAAGATTTCAGAAAGTAAAAACAAATATGATTTATTTTTGTCTGGTGCCACACCACTTATTACAATAGAAAATCCTAAATCTAATACAAATAAAGAGTTAATTATATTTAGAGACTCCTTCTCTAGCAGTTTAGCTCCATTATTTATA
>CAUWNG010000130.1:0-3800 GCA_963560005.1 uncultured Clostridia bacterium | reverse complement strand
TGATATGCAAGTAATGCTACCCTCTTATTTTTATTTAGACTATTAATTATTTTAGGTATAACATCCTGACAACATATACAACTTATTGCTAATACTTCTTCATTATTTTCTACTTCTTTAAACATATTCATTTCATTAGAAAAAATATAAGCATAGTTTTTAATTGGTTGACAAGACCTGTAATTTTCGCTTAATTTGTAATGTTCAAAATTTTCATTACGTGTTAAACTCATAAAAGATTCTGGATTTGCCCCTCTCCATATATAAATTGATTGTTTTTCATCACCCACAATAAATAAATTAATATTTAAGCATTCAGTTAAATACATAAAAAAATTATGCATATCATTATCGCTATCTTGGTATTCATCTATAAAAATATAATTATATTTACTCATTAAGTATGTTCTAGCAATCTTTGAATTTTCTAAAATATACTTAGCTAATCTAAAATTAAAGTTCTTCTTGTTGTCTCTAAATTTAGGTATAATATGTTGAGTTAGCATTATATCGATACCTTGCTTAGAATTATCAACTTTTAATTGATAATCAGGCTCTAATTCATTAGAAAATTTTGTATGATAAATATCTTTAAAAAAAGGTCTAATTATTTCTTCTAATACAAAACTATCATTTGTTCCTACATATATATTTGAAGTATCCATTTTTAATCTATTTTTAATTTCATTTGCTGCTTTTCTTGTAAAAGTAATTGCTGCAATAGTTTTATGAGTCTTGTTTTCTTCAATAGTTTTATTAATCTTTTCTACTAATATGAATGTTTTACCTGCACCGGCATTTGCAGTAACAACAATATTACCTTTTGCATTTAATATGTTATATTGTTCTTCAGACATTTGATGTTTCATACTACTCATTCCAATCCTTTAAACAATAAAATTGTTCACTATTATATATTTTTTCGCAATCTTCTTTAGATAGTTTTTTTATTAGTTCTATCATATTAATCATTTTTTTCTCTTGCAAATATTCAACTGGATTTGTTGTATCTAAATATGTACACATTTCATCATTTATAACATCATTTAAATCATTTTCTAAATCTATTCTTGAAAGATATATATTTTTAGCATTAAAAAAGTTAATTTCTCTCTTATACTTATTATATAAATATTTTTTTGTGTTAATCTTATCAGCATCATCTAATTTATGAGTAACTTTATAATCTAATACTTTTAGATTTTTTTCATGTGTAGTTATAATATTTCTACACCTATTAATACCTAATAAAATATATCGTTTTTCTCCATCTTTTTTATATTTTGTATCAATTTTTAAGTCATTATCTGTTCTTACTATATATTGTATACCCAAGCATTCTAAAACTTTAATATATGGTCTAAACTTTATTCCATTTGTTTGTAATATATATTTACCATTTATCTGGTATTGAGCATCAATATTTTCAATTACTTTTTTGAATAACAGTTCTTCCGATGGTCCTTCCACTAATAAAACTTTTTCATAGAATAGTGCATTAGCTAAATTTTTATTCAATTCTCTTTTTAAGTCTTTGTATTCAGCTGGTACATTATATAGAAAAGTATTACATTCAACTTTATCTTTTGAATATAACCTAACTAAGTTTGTATTGTCATCCATTTCATATAACATGGATGGAGAATGTGTTGTTAGTAGAAAATAGTTAAATTTCATATTATTAAATATCTGATCCGAAAGATATAGTTGCATAGATTCATGTAAGTGATTCTCTGGTTCTTCTATTAAATAAATAAATATCTTATGATTTCCGTTTTCTTGTTCATTTTCTGTAATTGATGTATATAAAGCATACTCTAAAAGTTTTTTTCTTCCATCTCCAGATGTAGGATAAAAGTTATCTTCTTCTTCCTTTTTTATATACGTATTTAAATTTGAATATAGATTATTAATTCCTACTTCTGACCTAATACATATTTCTATTTTCTCGTCTTTTATGGAATTATAGTTTTTAGATAAATTCTTTTGTAAATCTCTAACTGAAGGTAATTTTCCAATTTTATTATTTATATCTAACATTTCTTCTTTTATTTCGTTTATATCTTCTTTTTCATTTAATTCATTATTTATTAATCTTCCAACATTTTTTTTAAATAAAGAATTATTTTCTGTAATATCTTTTATATAGATAGCTGAAAATACTTTATCTATTTGATATCCATTAAAAATAGTTTGCATTTCTGATAAGTCATTTTTATCTTCTCCCCAGAACATTTTAGGTTCACCTGCTTGCAAACTCAAGTCAAATTTTGCAATTAATTTAATATATAAATTGTTTTTCTCACTAGATAGAATACCGAACTGAGCAATTTTAGATATAACTATCTCATCGTCTACTGTTGGATTGTCTTTTTCTAATTCTATTTGTAATAATATTTCTATATCTTTTTCAGTATTTTTATTATGATAGTCACTTTCTATACAATTATTAGCTCTAAATTTTCTATCAAATAATAGCCTAAAAACTGATAATAAATTACTTTTCCCTATATCATTTAATCCAAATATAACATTTTTATTTGATAAGTCCAAAACTATATTATCAAAATTTCTATAATTATTTACCTCTAATTTAACAAATTTCATCGCTTACTCCTTTTATATTACAATTAATATTATTTATTTTCTACTAACCACTTATAAACTTCATCTTTAGTAAGTTTGCCTTTTTTTGCTTTATTTATTTTATCTTTAGCTTCTTTTTTCCATTGGTCAAATTCTTTTTGAATAGCTTTACTTTCCTTGTTCCTATATGTAGTCATAAACTTTTGTTGATAAATCCTTCTATAAAGAGCTTGTACTTTGTTATTCTCTAAATTTTTTCTGTATTGTTCTCCTGCACCTTTTTCTTTACAAGTAGGGGTTTTATCTACATTAGCTAAATCGCAATATATTTCATTTTGTCTATAAGTTGGTATGAAATATCTGCCACAATTTAAGCAAGTTTTAATTTGTAAGTTCTCATGTCTTACAATTTGGTCTAATACCATAAAACATATACTTGTTAAGTTATTACTTGTATAAACATTGTGTAATTCTAATTCTTGATTTTTATTATCTATTTCTTTTATTAATTTCTCTAAAGTATCATAATGATGCTTGTTATGTATGTTTATGTAATTGTCTGTTATTACTTCTATTCCTTGTGAATATGTATAAAAATCACTATCTTTTATTGTATAAGCAATAAATTTTGATAATTTATTTTCTTCTTTTAAATCTTCATTTCCATTTAAATTGTAAACGAAATCTACACATTTTTTAAAGTTTTCTTGCCATTCTATAAGTCTATCACTACTTGTGTCATATATGCCTTTTATAATCTTTCTAAATTCAATATCATCAATAAATTCACTATTTTTAGTATATTGATATGGTACATATTCTTTTATTAATTCATATCCATAAGCATAAAAGAAAGTATTATATGCAGTTTCATAAGTAGTAAAATCTGCATTTAAAAAGTTAATTAGAATAGAACCTAGACTTTCTACATAATGAATATAGATAGTAGCAGGCTGCCTTGCTATTTCTTTTTTCTTATTTAATTTTACTTTAGATATATCTTTTTCTAGTTCTAAACATAATCTTGTTTCTATATTTTTATCTATTCTCTTTCTATTCACATTATATAAATATAATGGTGTCGCATAAGATTCTTCTTTTTCTTCAAAATTAAACCATAAATAAAATCCTTCTTCAATCGTTCCTCGAGGTAATTCTCTCATAAATACTTATCATTCCTTTCTTGCCTTCGCTTTGCTACGTCTGCGAAAGGC
>CAUWNG010000129.1:0-3813 GCA_963560005.1 uncultured Clostridia bacterium | reverse complement strand
GATTATGCTATGTCTTTTATAGGGATAATTACAAATCCAAAAAATGAAAATTATATAAAAGGTTTTATAAAACAATATATAAATATTGAAAATATAATTTTTATAAATGAAAAAAACATTGAAAATATAAAAAATATAAAATTTGATACTATACTATTAGGTAAAAAAATAGATGAAAATGAAATATTAAATAAAAGTATTAGTAAATGTAAATATTTAATAATTAATTCAGATTTGAAGGTATATAATAATAAACTAGAAAATTTAAATTTGCAAATAATTACTTATGGTTTTAATCAAAAGGCTACAATAACTACCTCTAGTGTTTCTGAAGATAAAGTAGTTATATTTTTGCAAAGAAGCATATATAATATATATATGCAACTTGTAGAACAAATGGAAATAAGTGTAGATATAAATATAGATACCGAGACATATCCTGTAATGGAAAGTATAGCAATTCTTTTAATTAATAGTAAAAATATAAAAAATGTATATTAAATGGCAAATTTTATGAAAAATATTAAAAAATTAACATTTTATGTAGACAAATTAAAAAAAACATAGTATAATAAGTAATATGAGAAAAAACTAGTCTAAAAATATAGTTTGTTGAATATACTATATTAAAAAAACGAGTAAGGGGAGGAAATTATTTTGAATACTAATTATGATGATAATAATCACATTATTTTATTAGGAAAGGTTACTAGTGAAAAAAAATTTACACATGAAATATATGGAGAAAAATTCTTCGTATTTGATTTAAGTGTACCACGTTTAAGTGGAAGTGCAGATATTATACCTGTTACAATATCTGAAAGATTACTTACAAACCAAGATTTAGAGATAGGAGATAAATTGGAAATTGAAGGACAATTTAGATCATATAACAGCTATATGCCAGGTAGAAATAAATTAGTACTTACTGTTTTCACAAAAGACATTAGATTTTTAGAAAATCAAGAAGATGAAATAGTTGCAGGAAAAGATGTTATATCTAATGAAGTTATATTAGATGGATTTTTATGTAAAAAACCTATTTATAGAAAAACACCATTTGGTAGAGAAATAGCAGATATATTATTAGCTGTTAATAGAGGATATAATAAGTCTGACTATATTCCATGTATAGCATGGGGAAGAAATGCTAGATTTTGTGAAAATATGCAAGTTGGCACAGAAGTTAAAATAGTAGGTAGAGTGCAATCTAGGGCTTATGAGAAAAAGTATGAAGATGGTAGAATAGAAAATAAGGTTGCTTATGAAGTATCTGTTTCTAGTTTAGAGTTAGCAAATAAAAATGATGATGAAAGCACACAAGTAGAAACAGATGAAAATAAAGAAGCTATATAGATGACTTTTAAATATAATAAAAAATAAGGTTTGCTCTTAAAAGTAAACCTTATTTTTTGTTCGCAGGAATTACTGTTTCTCCTTTTTTCTTTTCAGTAGGTTTTTCTACTTCGAGATTATCAGAAACAGGAGAAATATTTAAATTACCATCTCCATTTACAACAGGTATTTTTTTTTCACTATCCATTATATCTCCCTCCTTAGAGTTAAAGATATTTAATTTATAAAAATATCTTAACATATAAGAAGTAAGAATGTCAAGATATTTCTTGACATAAGCGAAAATGCATGTAATAATATATAATGTAAAAATAAGTAAATTGATTGCATCAAAAGGGGATGAAAATCATAATGGAAAAACAAAAAGCAATAATAGAAGCAATACTTTTTGCAGCAGGTAGAGAAGTACAAATTACTGAATTAATGTCAGTACTTGAACTGAGTAAAGAAGAAGTAATAGATATAATAGAAAATATGAAAGAAGAATATAAAAGTGAGAGTAGAGGAATACAAATAATAACAGTAAATGAGGCAGTACAATTATCTACAAAAGAAGAATTATATGATTATATTTATACTGTATTTGATAAAAGAAGTAAGCCTAGTTTGTCAACAGCAGCATTAGAAACATTAGCAATAATAGCATATAATCCTAGAATTACTAGAGCAGAAATAGAGTCAATAAGAGGAGTAAATTCTGATGGAACAATTTATAAATTATTGGATTATAATCTAATAGAAGAATCTGGTAAATTAGATGCACCTGGTAGACCAGGAACATACAGTGTAACAAGTGAATTTTTAAAAATGTTTGGATTAAATAATTTAGATGAATTACCAGAACTTCCAAGATATAAATTGGATGAAAACAAACAAATTGTAATAGATGAAATTTTGGAAGAAGATTAATATTTAGATTAGTAAGAAGGAGATAAGTGATATGAAAGAAAATAAAGAGTTTGTAAAAGAGGTTACAGATATAGAAGAAGATTTTGCTAAATGGTATACAGATATAGTATTAAAAGCAGATTTAGCAGATTATACTGATACAAAAGGTTGTATAGCAATTAAACCTTATGGATATGCAATATGGGAAAATATACAAAAATATTTGGATAAAAAATTAAAAGAAGCAGGGGTAAAAAATGTGTATTTGCCTGTATTAATACCAGAAAATTTATTGCAAAAGGAAAAAGATCACGTAGAAGGATTTGCACCAGAAGTTGCATGGGTTACAAAAGGTGGTCAAGAAGAATTAGAAGAAAAGTTATGTATAAGACCAACTTCTGAAACAGTTTTTTCTAATTTATATGCAAAATGGTTAAAATCATGGAGAGATTTGCCATTATTATATAATCAATGGTGTAATGTTTTAAGATGGGAAAAAGAAACTAGACCTTTTTTACGTTCTAGAGAATTTTTGTGGCAAGAAGGTCATACATTACATGAAACAGAAAAAGATGCTAAAGAATTTACAATTAAAATATTAAATATTTATCAAGACCTTATAGAGAACTTATTAGCTATTCCAGTATTAAAGGGAGAAAAAACAGAAAAAGAAAAATTTGCAGGAGCGGACAATACATATACTGTAGAAACATTAATGCATGATGGAAGAGCATTACAATCAGGAACTTCACATTATATAGGGCAAAACTTTACAAAAGCATTTAATATAAAATTTCAAAATAGAGAAGGAAAAGAAGAATATGCATACCAAACTTCATGGGGAGTGGCAACAAGATTAATTGGAGCAGTTATAATGGCACATGGAGATAATAGAGGACTAAAATTACCGCCAAGAGTAGCTCCAATACAAGCAGTAATAGTTCCTATTGCATTGCATAAAGAAGGAGTAGAAGATAAAGCAAGAGAAATATATGAAATATTAAATAATAATTTTAGAACAGAATTGGATTTAAGAGATAATTATTCTACAGGATATAAATTTAATGATTGGGAATTAAGAGGAGTACCAGTAAGAATAGAATTAGGACCAAGAGATATAGAAAATGGCGTATGTGTTTTAGTAAGAAGAGATACATTAGAAAAAACAACTGTAAAATTAAATGAAATACAAGAAAAAGTAAGTGAATTGTTAGAAGATATTCAAAAAAATATGTTTGATGAGTGTGCACAAAGAGTAAAACAAAGAACTACTATAGCTAGAAATATGGATGAATTTATAAAAAATATAAATGAAAACCAAGGGTATGTAAAAGCAATGTGGTGTGGAAAAGAAGAATGTGAAATAAAAATAAAAGAGTTAACTGGAGCAAGTTCAAGATGCATACCTTTTGAACAAGAAAAAATATCAGATAATTGTGTATGTTGTGGAGAAAAAGCAAAAAAAATGGTAGTATGGGGAAGACAGTATTAAAAAATGGATGATTGATTCATCCATTTTTTATTGGTTTATGAAAACCCCGTGTTTTACACGGGGTTCTAAAAGCTTCT
>CAUWNG010000128.1:0-3843 GCA_963560005.1 uncultured Clostridia bacterium | reverse complement strand
TTTATTAGATATAAATGTTATAATCGCAAAGGGCGACCAAGGTCGCTTTGTTATTTAATTACTCTAAATTTTTCAAATCACCTTTTTATGATATAACATTCCATCCTTCTAATTCATCTTTATATGGTTCATAAATATCATTTAATAAATAAATTTTTTTATCAAAATAAAATCCCATTGCTATTTCTGCAAATGTATTTGGTCCTATATAATTTTGTATCCCATTTTTTTCTGCATTAACTGCTAAAATCATACTTGTATTTTCATTTGCAATTTCATCAAAATGTAATTTAGATGCCTCTGTTTTTGTCATTTGAATTTTAAATTCTTTTGGTGTTACTACTTCATATCCTTTATTTTTTAAATATTTTTCTACTTCAAATACTTTTTCTTTTAATTTCATACTTCCACATAATACTATCCTCTTCATAATTTCTCCTATTCTTCATCAAGCTTTAAGACACTTAAAAATGCTTCTTGAGGTATTTCTACATTTCCAACTTGTCTCATCTTTTTCTTTCCTCTCTTCTGTTTTTCTAGTAATTTTTTCTTTCTTGTAATATCTCCACCATAGCATTTTGCTAAAACATCTTTCCTCATTGCAGAAATTGTTTCTCTTGCTATTACCTTTCCACCTATTACTGCTTGTAATGGTATACTAAATAATTGCCTTGGAATAACTTCTTTTAATTTTTCTATCATTTTTTTACCACGTTCATAACTACTATCTTTATGAACAATAAAAGATAATGCATCTATACCTTCTCCATTTACCCAAATATCCAGTTTAATTAAATCTGCTTTTCTATATTCTTTAAATTCATAATCAAAAGAAGCATAGCCTTTAGTTTTAGATTTTAATATATTAAAGAAATCATATATAATCTCATTTAAAGGTAATTCGTATAGAAGTGTAACCCTATTTTCGTCTAGATATTTCATATCTATGTAAGTTCCTCTTCTATTTTGGCATATTTCCATTATATTTCCAACATAATCTTTAGGTGTTAATATTTCTGCTTTAACTATGGGCTCTTCTATATAAGATATATCAGTTTGTGGTGGTAAGTCAGCAGGATTATATAATTCTATAATTGTTCCATCAGTTTTATGCACTTTATAAATTACAGAAGGTGATGTTGTAATTAGACTTAAGTTAAACTCTCTATCCAATCTTTCTTCTATAATCTCTAAATGTAATAAACCTAAAAATCCACATCTAAATCCAAATCCTAACGCTCCTGAAGTTTCTGGTTCATATTCTAATGCTGCATCATTTAACTTTAACTTTTCTAGTGCAACCTTTAAATTTTCATAATCTGCCCCATCAACAGGATATATTCCACAATATACCATTGGATTTACTTTTTTATATCCTGGTAATGGCTCTTGTGCTTTATTATTTTTTAAAGTTATTGTATCACCAGCTCTTATATCTGATAAATTTTTTATACTTGCAGCTATATACCCTACTTCTCCAGATTTCAACAAATCTGTTGGTGCATATTCACCAGGTTCAAAATATCCAACTTCTGTAACTGTAAATACTTTATTAGATGACATAAGTAAAATTTCATCTCCAACTTTTACAGTTCCCTCTTTAACTCTAATATATGCTATTGCACCTTTGTAATTATCATATAAAGAATCAAATATTAATGCTTTTAATGGTGCTTCATCATCTCCTTCTGGGCATGGTAAATCTGTTACAATCCTTTCCAAAACTTCTTCAACATTTAAACCAGATTTAGCAGATATACATGGAGCATCCATAGCTGAAATTCCTATTATATCTTCAATTTCCTTTTTTACTTCTTCTGGTCTTGCATTTGGTAAATCTATCTTATTAATTACAGGCAGTATTTCCAAATTATTATCTATAGCCAAATATACATTAGCTAATGTCTGTGCTTCAACTCCTTGACTACTATCAACTACTAATATTACTCCATCACAAGCTGCTAAGCTTCTTGATACTTCATAATTAAAATCTACATGTCCTGGAGTATCTATTAAATTAAACTCATATAACTTTCCATCTTTAGCTTTATAGTTCATTCTAACAGCTTGTGATTTTATTGTTATTCCACGTTCTCTTTCTATATCCATATTATCTAAAACTTGATTTTCCATTTCTCTTTTTGATAATACACCTGTTAATTCTATTAATCTATCTGCTAAAGTAGATTTTCCATGGTCTATATGTGCTATTATACTAAAGTTTCTTATATGTTCTTTTTTTATTTTTCCGCATAATTCCTCCTATTGAAATTTACTTATAAAATTTTATCATATACATAAAATAAAAGCAATGTAATTACCTAAAATTACATTGCTAACATTCAATTTTAAGATTATAAATTTTGATAATCATAATTATAATAGTAATCATAATAATCGTCATAATCGTAATAATTTGAATTATAAAGTTTATTTTCCAAACTTGTATTTTGTATAACATCATCTGCATTAAAATATACAAATAATCCCAAACCAATTATAAATGATGTTATTAATATACTAATTATTGCTATTGCACATATTACAATTCCTGCAATTCCAGGTCCTTTTTTTCCACCTGTTTTTCCTTTTTTTACAACATCAACAATTCCTAATATTAAACCTACTATTGCTGCAATTATAAAAATTATGCCTATTACAGGAATAAATCCCATGCAAAATGAAATTATTCCTAATACTAATGATGCAATCCCCATTTTATTTCCCCCTTATATATTATATTTATTCTGAATAACCTGTTACATTTATTATTTCATCACTTATTTTCTTCACAGTATTAGATGGTTCATAATCTTTTTCTTCAAAAAGTTCTTCATGCAATATCTTAACATTACTTTCTAAAGTAACAGGAACTCCATACCATAAATCTAATGATATTCCCTTAACATCTTCTGGCCAACCTACACTATCTACTATATTATAAGAAAATACACTTGGGATTAATCCAATTATTTCCGAACTACTTATATTAGTTCTAATATGTGGTAATATTTCATCAGATAAAGAATTTAATTCACCTATATTTAAAGATTTTGCTTTTTCAAATATAGCTGTTAAAACATCTCTCATTCTTTCTGTTCTTTTATAATCTCCCCCTGTTGCATAACGTATACGAGAATATGCTAAAGCTTGATCTCCATCTAAAAGATGTTTTCCTGATGAACTAATTCCTGGTATTTGTCCTGTCGCTACCTCTTCTGAAGTAATATTCATAGTTATTCCACCAATACTATCTACAACTGTTCTTACTGTTTCAAAATTTACTGCTACATATTCTGTTATATTTAAATCCAAATTTCTATTTAATGCACTCAAAGTTAATTGTGGTCCTTCATACGCATACGCATGCGTTATCTTATCTAAACCATAATCTTCACCCAAGTCTAAATATGTATCCCTATATACTGAAAGTAATTTAACATCTTTAGTCTTTTCATTTATACTTACAATTATAATACAATCACTTCTAGTTCCAGAAAAACTATCATCTCTTGCATCCAAACCTAATAAAGCTATATTTCTGTACTCTGATAAATTTGCATTCACTTCTTCATTTATAGTAATATCTTCTTCTGCTAAATTATCATAATCCATCTTATCTAATTTTCCTTTTATTATTGCAAATCCTGCACCTGCTATAGCTCCTATTATTATTACTATTATTGCTAAAATTATTAAAAATATTTTTAATGCCTTAGGCATTCCTTTTTTATCAATAGCTCTTTTTCCCTTATTCATTTTTCCTCCTCTTTTTAATACTAAAATTATAAAATAAAAGCTTTTTTTTGTCAATAATAGACCACGAATATTTAAAGGAGGATG
>CAUWNG010000127.1:0-3872 GCA_963560005.1 uncultured Clostridia bacterium | reverse complement strand
AGGCATGAAAAGTTATTTAAAATGTTAAAATATATTAATCATGCCTCTTTTGTTCAGAAATGCTAAAATCGAATTATGCAGATTATTTTGAGCATGCTATATTTTTTTATTTTTATATGATATAATCTACGTAAAAATGTTAATGTGTAGGTGAATTTAATAATGAAAACAATACTTATTGTAGAAGATGATATTGATATTCATAATTTGATAAATAATATATTAGAAAGAGAAAGATATAAAGTAATAAATGCTTATTCTGGAACGGAAGCTTTGTTATTGCTTGAAAATAATAATATAGATTTAATATTATTAGATTTAATGTTGCCAGGAATAGCAGGTGAAGAAATTGTAAAAAAAGTAAGAAATATACCTATTATAGTTATAAGTGCAAAAATATCATCAATAGATAAAGTAAATTTACTATCAAGTGGTGCAAATGATTATATTACTAAACCATTTAATACAGATGAACTATTAGCAAGAATAAAGGTTCAATTAAGAATGAACAAGGTAAACCAAAGCAATAAGTTATTTTATAAAAATATGGTTTTAAATAGATCAACACATACATTATATATAAACAAAGAAAAAATTAATTTAACAAAAACAGAATATATAATTTTGGAACAACTATTGTTAAACCCTAAAGAAATTATAACAAAAACAAAACTAATTCAAGTCTTAAATGATAATGGCAATATATATGAAACCACAAAAATATATGATGAAAATGCTTTAAAGGTTCATATAAGTAATATAAGAAAAAAAATAAGAAATATATCTAATATTGAGTATATAGAATCTGTTTGGGGAATAGGTTTTAAATTATGTGATTAAAAATCTTAACTAATTCTTAACTGCTTCTTAACCATAATATTAACTATTATATGCTAAAATATATTTATGGGAAGGGAGGATAAAATGAAGTATATTTTAGAAACAGAAAATATAGAAAAAAGATATGGTAGATTTAAAGCTTTGTGTGGACTTAATATACATATTCCAAAAGGTGCTATTTATGGATTAATAGGAAAGAATGGAGCAGGAAAAACTACTTTAATACGATTGCTTTCTGGACTACAAAAACCTACATTGGGAAATTATAAAATTTATGGTATTTGCAATAATAATAAAAAGATTATTGAAGCGAGGAAAAGACTAGGGGGTATTGTTGAAACTCCATCTATTTGTTTAGACATGACTGCTGAAGATAATCTTAAAGAACAATATAAGATAATAGGTTTACCATCTTATGACAATTTATATGAGATATTAAAATTAGTTAAATTGGATAATACAGGAAAGAAAACTGCTAAACATTTTTCACTAGGAATGAAGCAAAGATTAGGAATAGCTATTGCATTAGTTGGGAATCCAGATATATTAATTTTAGATGAACCAATAAATGGTTTGGATCCAGAAGGAATTATTGAAATAAGAGAGTTAATTCTAAAATTAAATAAAGAAAAAGGAATTACTTTTTTAATTTCTAGCCATTATTTAGATGAATTATCTAAAATTGCTACTATATATGGTATTATAAATAAAGGGAAAATTATTAAAGAAATATATAAAGAAGAATTAGAACAAAATTTTAGAATAAAAACACAAATAAGTGTAACTAATTTAAATGAATGTGTAAAATACTTAGATGAAAGAAAATTAAACTATAAAGTAATTTCTGATAATACAATTGAAATATATGAAAAAATGAATGTATCAGAACTTGTTACTGCACTTTCAAATAGAAATTGTATAGTAAATGATTTTAATGAAAAAGGAGAATCATTAGAAAACTATTATTTAAATTTGGTGGGAGGTGCAGATAATGATTAAATTATTAAAAGCAGGATTATTTAGATTAAAAAAAGATATTATTTTTTGGTTGTTTATATTTTTAACCATTGGAGTAGCAGGATTTACATTATTTAGATATAGTTCTAATGAAGGGGTAAATTTAGATAAAATAATAACTGAGTTTGTAATGTATATAGGATTTTTTATAGCAATATTTGTAAGTATTTTTGTTGGGAAAGAATATTCAGAAGGAATCATAAGAAATAAAATTATAGTAGGGCATAGTAGAATTTCCATTTTTTTATCAAATTTATTAATTAGTATAATTGTTTCTCTTTTATGTGAATTAATTTATATTATTATAGTTTATTTAATTGGATTACCTTTATTTGGGCAAATGCAAATGTCATTTTCGCAATTTGCATTGGTTCTATTAAATACTGTTTTAGTCATAATATCATTTTGCTCTATTTTTAACTTTATAGCAATGGTATGTTCAGAGATAACAATATCAACTACAATATGTATAATTCTTTTTATAGCAATGTTTATCGCAGAAGGCTCATTTGCTTTAACAGCTACAAGTAAAAAGTATATTGAACATACTTTTTTTGATGAAAACGGAAATAAACATATTATTAGTCAAGAACTTAATCCTAATTATCCAGGAGATGAAAAAGTTAAACAGGCAAGAATAATTTATTTATCAATACCTCAAGGACAAGCTATGGAAATTGGAGGCAATGATTTAAAATATATGAAACAAATGCCTATATATTCAACTATTCTAATAGGTATTGTAAATATTTTAGGAGTTTATATTTTTTATAAAAAAGAATTAAAATAGGAGGTAAAAATAAATATTAGCATGTTACTAATAATTATTATATTAACTTTTATTTGTATAATATGTATTATAAAATTATATTTAGTAAGACTTTCAATTAAAGAAATTAAACAGTCTTTGAAATATATATTAACTTCAGATACTAATAATATAATAGCTATATCATCATCTGATAAAAATATAAAGGATTTAGCTATAAATTTAAATAAAGATTTATTAGAATTGAGAAAGCAAAAATTGCAATATCAAAATGGAAATAAGAAATTAAAAGAAATAATAACTAATATAGCACATGATTTAAGGACACCATTAACATCTTTAAATGGATATATAGATTTAATGGAAAAAGAAGAATTATCAGAGAATCAAAAACAGTATTTAAATGTATCGAAAAAAAAGATTAAGGAACTAACAATACTTACGAAACAGTTATTTGAATTTTCGAAGATTATTGATTTAGATACAGAATTGCAAAAAGAAGAATGTTGTATAAACGAGATTTTAGAAGAAGTATTAGTTAGTTTTTATAACATTTTTAAAGAGCAAAACATTATTCCAACAGTTTCAATATGTGAAAAGAAAATAAATAAAAATGTAAATAAAATATCACTTATAAGAATATTTGAAAATATTTTGTCAAATGTTTCCCAATATAGTGTTGGTGATTTTAAAGTTAATATGAATGAAAATGGAATAATTACATTTTCAAATAAAGCAAAGTTTTTAGATGCAACAACTGTTCAAAAGATGTTTGACCGATATTTTTCAGTAGAAAATGCAAAAGAGTCTAATGGAATAGGGTTATCTATAGCAAAACAATTAGTTGAATTAAATGATGGTGAAATTTGGGCTAAATATGTTAAAGATACATTATTTATAGAAATTTATTTTAAATAAAAGTGATTATTTTATTGATTTTTGATTTTGAAAATGCTTGACAATTAAATTTTGTTAATATAAAATTTAACCAGTAAAATTGAAAAATAATTAAATTTTGGCGTTGTCAAACTTTAAATGAAATTTAATCAATGTACACAAAGTACGTCTCATAAATTTCAAATTCGTTTTTCTAGCCAAAATCTAATTCTTTTCCAATTTATGTAACAAAGTGCAAGGAGAAAAAAATAAGTATGAAAGCTGAAACCGTTGCCGTTGTAGAGAGAGAGAGAGAGAGAGAGTTATGTTTTAGTAAATAGCGTAGCTTTAGTTTTTGTACCTAAATTTA
>CAUWNG010000126.1:0-3997 GCA_963560005.1 uncultured Clostridia bacterium | reverse complement strand
GCATGTTATATATATTATTTGAAAAAATATGAGTCGACAGCCCTTTGAGGCGGGGGTGTGACCCGTGAGCTTGGAGACCATGTTTTTGAAAATAATATATATAACTTAGCTTCTATAGCATTTATTTTTAAAAAATGTAAATTTCAAACATATCCACTAGTAAAATTTTTTGAAAAAAGCGTACAAAAAGAACGCATCCTTTTTACAAGACACGTTCTATATTTAACATAATATATTTGAAATTTAGGTACAAAAATTAAAGCTACGCTATTTACTAAAACATAACTCTCTCTCTACAACTGCAACGGTTTTAGACTTCATCTTCGTTTTTCTCTCCTTGCTTTTTGTTACATAAATTGGAAAAGAATTAGATTAATTATTTTTCAATTTTACTGGTTAAATTTTATATTAACAAACTTTAATTGTCAAGTTTTTTAACAATTTTAACTTTTGTACCACAATATTTTGTTTCACATTTTAAATTTATAAGATTAATATTCTATAATTCACAAAATTTGAATATACTTAATCAGGTGATTTTATTGGAATATTTTTATATATTTTTTATTGCTTTTTCCATGATATTTATTAGTGAGTTGGGAGATAAAACTCAACTTTTAGTTATGTCTTTTTCTAACAAAACAAAAACAACAAAAATTTTATTAGGTATTGCATTAGGTTCTATTCTTAGTCATGGAATTGCAATTTTATTTGGAAGCAGTATTGGTATTTTAAAAAACCAAACTTTTCAAGAAATATTAAAATTTTTTACATATTTTTCTTTTATTATTATTGGTTTAATTTCTTTATTACCTAAAAAAGAAAAACTTACCATGGAAAGCGAAAAAAAAGAAAGCCTTATTTGTAGACTTTCTAATTTAAAATTACATTATTCCATAGTTATAGCATTATGCATTATGATTGGAGAACTTGGTGATAAAACTTTTCTTGCTTCTATTGGACTTGGTATAGAATACCCTAATGCGAAACTTTTTCTTATTTTAGGTACTGTTTCAGCTATGGTTCTTTGTAATTTAATTGCAATTATTTTAGGTAAAGTATTAAACAAATATATTTCTGAAAAATTTATGCAAAAGTTATCTGGTATACTTTTTTTAATATTTGGAATTGCTGGTTTTATTACTCATTAAAATCTATCATTTCAAGATTTTTAATAGCTGGTTCTGATATACATTCTCCTTTATAATTAAATCGCGATCCATGACATGGACAATCCCAAGTTTTATCCAAATTATTCCATGATACCTCGCATCCCAAATGAGAACAAATTGGTTTAATTGCAAATATTTTTCCATTTTCATCTTTATAAATACCTATTTTTTCATCTTCTACCTTTACAATTTTTCCCTCTCCCTTTTTTACATCTTTTAATGTTTCTTCTGGTATATTAAATTTATTTAATATCAAAGAATATGTTGTTTCTTTCAACATATTTTTTACTTCTTCAATATTTTTTACAGGTTCTACTCTAGTTGAATTAAAAATATCTGAATATTCATTTTCTTTGCCTAATATTTTATCAGCAATAATATTTGCTGCTATATTTGAGCTAGTTATCCCCCATTTTTTATAACCCGTGCCCAAATATACATCTGGCATAAGACTAGAAAATATACCTATATAAGGTATTTTATCCAATGAAATACAATCTTCTGTATTCCATTTATATTTAACTTCACAATTAGGATACATTTCTTTAGCTATTTTCTCCAAAAAATTATAACTATTACTTAAATCCCTTTTATCTCCTGTTTTGTGATCTGATCCTGCTAAAAGTAATAATTCCTTATCCTCATATTTAAGAGGTCTTAATGATATTGTAGGCAATTCAGCATTTATATACATTCCATCAAATAGCTTTTCTTTAGGATCTATTGCAATTATATAACTCATGGACTGATACATTTTCATAAAATAATATCCAGGTATATTAATAATAGGATAATGTGTAGCTAAAACAACTATATTTGATTTTATTTTTTTATTATTACTTAAATATGTGTTATAAACTTTACCTTCTTTTTCTACTTTAACGGCTGTAGTATTTTCAAAAATTTTTCCACCTTGTTTAACAATTTTTTTAGATAAACCATCAATATACTGTTTTGGATTAAAGCTAGCTTGTTCTGGAAATTTAATAGCTGCAATCATTTGAATAGGTATGTCTATTTTTTCTATATATTCTACTTTTCCTTCTATTTTTTTAATTGCTTTAACTTCTTGTTTTAAATTTTCAATTTCTTCTATTTTATTTGTGAAAACATAAGAGTTTTCTGTTTTAAATCCACAATTTATCCCCTCTTTGTGGATAATATTTTTTATTTCTTTTATAGCCTTTTGATTTGCTTCATAATATTTTTTTGCAAATTTTTCATCTTTTGAATTAATCAAATAATTATAAAATAATCCATGTTGACTAGTAATTTTTCCAGTATTATTTCCACTTGTATGTTCTCCTATTCTATTTTTATCTATTATAGTAACGTCTCTACCTGCTTTCGTTAAATAATATGCTGTAGTAATTCCCGTTAGCCCTCCCCCTATTACTAAAATATCTGTTACAGTATCTTCATTTAAAGTTTCAAATTCCTGTTTTTTAGCGGATTCTAACCAATACGATTTCATTTATTTTCTCCTTTCTGCTTACAATTTACAATTTTGTATTTTACTTTAACTATTATTACCATTTTTTCAAATTATATTATTATGTAACAATTATTTTTTATTTTCATAATATATATTGTATAAAATTGCTCAAAAGGAGGCTTTTATGGATGATAATTTAACAAGTATTGTACCTACAAATATTCCTTATACTTATGAACTATTAATAAAAAATATTAAACAATTAAAATATAAATATCCTTTTTTAAAAGTTGGAAGTATTGGTAATTCTGTATTGGGTAAAAATATTCCTTATTTAAAAATTGGAACTGGTCAAAAAGAAACAATGTACTTTGCTTCTATCCATGCCAATGAATGGATTACATCTGTTTTATTAATGAAATTTATAGAAAATTTTTGTATTCAATATTTTTCTGACGGAAGTATATATGGATATAATGCACAAAAACTTTTTTCTCAAGTTTCTTTATATATAGTTCCAATGTTAAATCCTGATACTGTAGATTTAGTTACAGGCTTTTTAAAACCTGGAAATACAATATATAAAAATTATAAATTTATTTCAAATAATTTTCCTCAAATACCTTTTCCTGCTGGTTGGAAAGCAAACTTCAATGGTGTGGATTTAAATCTACAATTTCCAGCTGGTTGGGAAAATGCCAGAAAAATAAAGTTTGAACAAGGTTTTACCAAACCTTCTCCCCGTGATTTTGTTGGTTATGGACCTTTAACTGAACCTGAATCTCTTGCAATATATAACTTTACTCTTGCACATAATTTTAATTTAACTATTGCATACCATACTCAAGGTCAAGTCATTTTTTGGAAATATTTGGACTATTTACCTCCTTTTTCTTATGAAATTGGTAACTATTTTGCCCAATCTTCTGATTACTCATTAGAAACGACCCCTTATGCTTCTAGTTTTGCTGGTTATAAAGATTGGTTTATCTCTGCATATAATAGACCTGGTTATACAGTAGAAGCTGGGTTAGGTGAAAATCCTCTTCCTATATCTCAATTTGATGCTATTTACAAAGAAAACGAAGGGATTTTAGTTTTAGGTATGATTTTATAAGAATCTAATATAATCATTCCACAAAGTAAATTATATTAATTCATTATAAATAAATTTTGTATATATTTTATATTTATGTAAATAATAGTTAATAATAAATTATAAAAAGGAAAGGTTGATAATAATATGGAAAACCAAAATTTAAATATTTTAGATGAAATTAATAAAGGTGCTACTATGGGAATGGATGCAATTTCTTATATATCTGAAAAAGTACATGATAATAATTTTAAAAAAGTTTTAGATACTGAATATAATATATACAAAAAGATT
>CAUWNG010000125.1:0-4079 GCA_963560005.1 uncultured Clostridia bacterium | reverse complement strand
ACTTTGTGTTGCGAAACTAAAAAAGTTTCATATTGTTTCCTATTATATAAAAAAAAGGAGCGATTTGCTCCTTTTAAAAATAGTTAATGAATTCTATATTTGCAATATCATAACCTCCCAAAAAATCTCCACTCCAATAAGTTGGAATATAACTTGCTCTTAATAAATTTAGCATCTCTTCTGATGTTACTTCAATTGTTGAAAAATCTTCTAATTTTAATATAATGTAGCTATCATCATTTAATTTAGCTACATATCTATTACATCCTATATAAAAGAAGTCAATACATTTTATCTCAAATACAGTTTGTAATTTTTTATTAAGTAGCCCTTTGGTTTGTAAACTTGTATCTGCAAATTCAACATACTCTGACATTTGACTACGTTTTAAAAATCCATAAATCTGGTTTGGTACTTCTTCTAAATTGCTATCCAAAAATGTATAGTAATTTTTAGTATTTTCAACTCTATGGGAAATAAAGTACTCGTTAAAGTTTCCTAATCTCATATCAACTAAATAATTTGAGTTAATAATTTTCTTATATAAAGAGTCCACAAAAACTACTCTATGATTATAAGGAAAACTAACTTCTACCTCTTTTTGAATTCCTAAAGCATAACCATTTACAAAGTTTGTTACATACAAATATCTTTTTGATTGTGCAAATATTTTCCGTAAAAAATTCATAACTTATCTTTCTCCTTTACTAAAGAAAAAATTGGTATATATTCGAATAAAATAAATTTTACTACTTTTAATTATATTTGTCAACTTTATGGAAACTTTATTGTATATTAAATTGAACAATTATTATTTTTTTGGTATAATATTTCTATAATTTATATTTTATTTGATTAAAAGGAGTAAATATGTTTAAACTAGTATCAGATTATAAACCAACTGGTGACCAACCACAGGCTATAGAAAAATTAAGTGATGGAATATTAAAAGGTAAAAAGTTTCAGACACTTTTAGGTGTTACTGGTTCTGGAAAAACTTTTACTATGGCAAATATAATTGAAAAAGTTCAAAGACCAACTCTTGTTCTTGCACACAATAAGACTCTTGCTGGCCAATTGTATAGTGAATTTAAGGAATTTTTTCCTGAAAATAATGTTGAATACTTTGTATCATATTATGATTATTATCAACCAGAAGCATATATTCCTCAATCAGATACATATATCGAAAAGGATTCTTCTATAAATGATGAAATAGATAAACTGCGCCACTCTGCTACTCTAGCTCTTTTTGAAACACGAGATGTTATTATTGTAGCTTCTGTATCTTGTATTTATGGTTTAGGAGATCCAGAAGACTATCAAGAAATGATGCTTTCATTACGTCCTGGAATGAATAAATCAAGAGATTCAATTTTAAAAAAATTAATTTCTATGCAATATTCAAGAAATGAGCTTGACTTTAAAAGAGGTACTTTCAGAGCCAAAGGTGACATTGTAGAAATATATCCTTCAGATCAGTCCGAATCTGCTATTAGAGTAGAATTTTGGGGTGATGAAATAGAAAAGATTTCTGAAATTGATCCTTTGACTGGAAAAACTTTGGGTATAAGAAAACATGTACTCATCTCCCCTGCTTCACATTATGTTACAACAAGTGGAAAAATGGAAAGAGCTATAGGAACAATTGAAGAAGAATTACAAGAAAGGATAAAATACTTTAAAGATAATAATAAACTTATAGAAGCCCAACGTATAGAAGAAAGAACAAATTTTGATATAGAAATGATGAGAGAAACTGGCTTTTGTCAAGGTATAGAAAATTACTCAAGACATATTAGTGGTAGAAAACCTGGAAGTGCTCCATATACATTATTTGATTATTTTCCAAAGGACTTTCTTTTATTAATTGATGAATCACATGCTACAATACCACAAGTTCGTGCAATGTATAATGGAGATAGAGCTAGAAAAGATTCTTTAGTTAATTATGGTTTTAGGCTTCCTTCTGCTTTTGACAATAGACCTTTAAAATTCGAAGAATTTGAAGAAAGATTAAATCAAGTTATATTTGTAAGTGCAACACCAGCTGATTATGAAAAAGAACATTCAAAAAATAATGTTGTAGAACAAATTATACGCCCTACTGGTTTATTAGATCCTGTTATAGAAGTAAAACCAGTTATAAACCAAATAGATGACTTAATTGATCAAATTCATGAAAGAGTTGCAAAAAATGAAAGAATTCTAGTAACTACTTTAACTAAAAAAATGGCAGAAGATTTAACATCATATCTTGCTGAAATAGATATTAAAGTAAAATATCTACATTCAGATGTAAAATCACTTGAAAGAATGGATATTATTAGAGATTTAAGACTTGGTGAATTTGATGTGCTTGTAGGAATAAACTTATTAAGAGAAGGTTTAGACATTCCAGAAGTATCATTAGTTGCAATACTTGACGCAGATAAGGAAGGCTTTTTACGTTCTGAAAGATCTTTAATACAAACTATTGGACGTGCTGCTAGAAATACAGATGGAAAAGTTATAATGTATGCTGATGAATTAACAGACTCAATGGAAAAAGCTATTCGAGAAACTAATAGAAGAAGAAAACTGCAAAAAGAATATAACGAAAAACATGGTATTACTCCACAAACTATAAAAAAATCTATAAGGGATTCTATTAGGGTAAGCTATGTAGAAGAAATGCAAGAAGAATATCACTTAGAAAAAAATATGGATATTAAAGATATTATAACAAAATTAACTGACGAAATGTTAAAGTATGCAGCTAATATGGAATTTGAAAAAGCAGCTGAATTAAGAGATAAAATAAAAGAATTAGAAAATATGGAATAAAATTAAATCTAAAAGCATATAATTATAATAAAAGAAATAATATATTTTACTTTTTGCCATATTTTTGCTATAATATATTTATAGCCATATTTTATGGTTACTGTTCGTATTAACACACTTTTGATTGCTTGAAAGGAGCATGAGTATGAAATTAGCGCAAGAAGAAAAAATTAGTCGGAACATTGAAAATGGAGAAAACGAATTCAATTTTCAAAAATCTTTACTAGAGGCACTTTATAATGCTGATACAGCTAAAGATGTTATGAATTTATTTTCTATCTATTTATTAAGGACAGGAAGTTTGCAAAACACTTTAAAATCGCTAAAAATAACAGAGTATCGCTCTCTGTTAGAATCACAAGAAAACTTGCATCGCCTTAATATGATAGGAGAAATTATATTCAAAACTCTTGAAAATATCAATTTCATGGGTGAAGTTGAAGCACGTGCAAAGTCTTTTTTAAGCTTTGTAAGAAAGATCGAACTCTTAACACATCAAAAACAACCTCTTGATATGTTAAATGATCAAATAGCTGTAAGGATTATAAGTTTTGACAGTACTCCTAATGGAGTTGAAAATTGCTTCAAAATTGCTGAATCAATAAATACCAATCTTATTAATGTAGGATTTATGCCATGCAGTGTTTTCCCTAAATACTCAACATTTTGTCAGGAAAATTATACTGATATTTACGTCCCTGAAAATAAACTTCCTCCTGTTTTGGATGGTTACTGCAAAGATTATATTAGTCATCCTAAGGAAAATGGTTATCAGTCATTACATATTATTTATCAAGATAGCTTGACTGGTAGAAGGTTTGAATTGCAAATTCGTACTTGTCAGATGCATCTTCATGCAGAAAAAGGAGATGGCGATCACAGCAAGTATAAATCTTCAAGATACGAAGAATGTGATTTACCAGAAATTGATTATTCAAAGCTTCACATAGAAGGGATTTCATATCAGCCTATACATTCCTCTTTACATCAAATGATGTTGCTAGATAGAGTTGGAATTGTTCAAGCCAAATTGTTGTTCCATAAATCTTTTCCAGAAAACATTTTCGGAAAAGACTATCCGCAGATTATGAGATGGATTCATTGTTGTTGAGAAATAATACGTAACAGTAAAGAGCCACTTGCATTGCAAGTGGCTTTTTTTATATAATAGTAAAGTTTGGAGAACTTTACTATTATATAAAAAGCTTCGCTAAACATTACACACAAATTTTATTTCATAAAATTTGGCGGGC
>CAUWNG010000124.1:0-4157 GCA_963560005.1 uncultured Clostridia bacterium | reverse complement strand
ATATAGAATACACAAAAGACGAAATATTTGCAATATTAAGTAAATTAACTAATGATTTAGATAAAAATACAGTTGATTTATTATACATATATTATGGAAGTAGCAAAGATTATAATAGTGAATGGAAACTAACTGTTGAAGAATTTGTTAATTATTTAAATGAAGATATCCTAAAAGATAGTAGATTTAATGATTTTATAGATAAAGATGTGCGAAATAAAATAATAGATAGTAAAGAAACTATAAATGATGCAAAGAATTTGCTAATAGGAGATAAATATTCAAGAATTATTATTAATACAAAATTTGATTTAGAATCAGAAGAAACATTTAACTTTATAAATATGGTAAAAAATACACTTAAAGAAAATATAGATGAAGTATATGTTATTGGAGATTCTCCAATGGCTCATGAAATGAGTAATAGTTTTGATAATGAATTAAACTTTATAACAGTTCTTACTATGATTGCAATATTCGTTGTTGTTGCTATAACATTTAAATCTTTAATCATTCCAGCAATTCTTGTACTAATAATACAATGTGCAGTTTATATGACAATGGGCATATTATCATTTGCAGGAGAAGGAGTTTATTTTATAGCACTTTTAATTGTTCAAAGTATTTTAATGGGAGCAACAATAGATTATGCAATTTTATATACATCATATTATATTGAACATAGAAAAACAATGTCTGTAAAAGATTCAGTTATATATTCATATAATAAATCAATACATACTATATTAACATCAGCATCAATCTTAATTATTGTTACTTTAATTGTTGGTCATTTTTCTTCAGCAATTACATCTATGATATGCAAAACAATATCTGAAGGAACTTTATGTTCAGCAATATTGATATTAGTGTTATTGCCAGCTATAATAGCAGCATTTGACAAATGGATTATAAAGAAAAAATAATAAGTTGAAATCACATAAATTTTATTATATAATGTAAAAAATAACTAATTATTTATAAAGATAGAGGGATGTGATTTTATGGTAGATTTACAAGATAATTTTAAAAAGATACTAGAATTAAAAGATAAATTAGTAAAATTAGGTGATTCACTTTGACATTACAAAGTTAGAAAAAGAATTAATAAAATTGGAAGATAAAACAATTGAACAAAATTTTTGGAATGATAGTAAAAATAGTTCAATTGTACTAAAAAAAATAAACAACTTAAAAGAAAAATTAGAAAGATATAAAAAAGTGTTTTCTGAATTTGAAAATCTGTATGAATTAAATGAATTATTAAAATCTGAATATGATGAAGAAATGGCAAAAGAATTAATACAAAATACTGATATTATTGAAAAAGATATTAATAAATTGGAGATTAACACATTATTATCTAGTAAATATGATTCAAATAATGCAATTATTACCATTCATCCTGGAGCAGGTGGAACTGAAGCACAAGATTGGGTTGAAATGCTTTATAGAATGTATGTAAGATGGGCAACAGACAATGGTTTTTCTACTATCGAATTAGATTATTTGGATGGTGAAGAAGCAGGAATAAAAAGTGTAACTTTTTTAGTTGAAGGAGAAAATGCTTATGGATATCTAAAATGTGAAATGGGAGTTCATAGACTTGTTAGAATTTCACCTTTTGATGCAGGCGGAAGACGTCATACTTCATTTGCATCTGTTGAAGTTTTACCAGAAATTGCAGAAGATGTGGATGTGGAAATAAATACAGATGATTTAAAAATTGACACATATAGAGCTTCAGGAGCAGGAGGACAGCATGTAAATAAAACCTCTTCTGCTGTTAGAATAACACATATCCCTACTAATATTGTTGTAACATGTCAAACAGAAAGATCTCAGATACAAAACAGAGAAAATGCGATGAAAATGTTAAAATCAAAATTATTAAATTTGAAAGAAAAAGAGCAAAAAGAAAGAATAGAAGATTTAAAAGGTACTCAAATGGAAATTGCTTGGGGAAGTCAAATTCGTTCTTATATATTTTGTCCTTATACCTTAGTAAAAGATCATCGAACAGGATATGAAGTAGGTAATGTTCAAGGGGTAATGGATGGAGATTTAAATGGTTTTATAGATACATTCTTAAGAATGAAGAATAAATAATATTGTAACATAAAAAATAAAAACTAATATAATATACTATGGCTGTTTTATAATTAAATAAGCTATAGTATTTTTTTATACTAAGGTGAGATGTGTATGGATACAGTTATTTTGAAATTTGGAGGAAGTTCACTAGCAGATAATGAAAAGTTACATATTGTAGCAGATAAAATTATCAAATTTAAAAAACAAGGAAAGAAAGTAGTTACAATTCTTTCCGCTCAAGGAAAAACAACAGATAATTTAATTAAAGAAGCAAAAGAATTAGATTTTAATCCTAATAAAAGAGAGTTAGATATGTTAATGTCAATAGGCGAACAAATTTCAGTATCTAAATTATCTATATTATTAAATAAATTGGGATTTAAGGCAATTTCGTTAAATGCATGGCAAGTACGGAATATATACAAATAATAATTATGGAGATGCTAAAATAGAAAAAATAGATACTAAGAGAATATTGAATGAATTAGATAAAGAAAAGATAGTATTAATTACAGGTTTTCAAGGAATTACAGAAGATAATGATATAGCAACTTTGGGAAGAGGAGGATCTGATACATCTGCTATAGCAATTGCATCTGCATTAAATGTTAACTATTGTTATATATTTTCTGATGTAGATGGTATATATACAGCTGATCCTAATATTATAAAAAATGCAAAAAAATTAGAACAAATTTCTTTTGAAGAAATGCAAGAGATTGCTGATGAAGGTGCCAAAGTTTTACATAACAAATGTATAAAAATAGCAAAAGATAATAAAGTTAAAATTGAAACTGCTTCTACATTTAAAAGCGATAAAGGAACAATAATAAATAATGAAATAACATCTAATTTAAAAAGTATGGTAGTAAATAAAAATGATAATAAAATAGCTATAGTTGGGAATGAAATTAATAGTAGTGATAAAACGATTAATTTAATTATGGATGCTATATCAGAATTTGAATTAAGTGTAATTAAATTAGATATAAGTAAAAATAAAATTAGTATAAAATTTAAAGAAAAATACAATTATGATTTTATGGAGAATTTACACAATAAATTATTTAATAAAAGTGTTCTAAAATAGACAAGACTTGAATATATATTATTTAGATATTATTTAAAGGAGAGAGCGATTATGACAATAGATGATAGAAAGGTAAATTCAACATTAACCAATATTATTCAAAATGTTATTTTAGAAAATAGAGAAAAATTAAGTATTTCTGGAGTATTAGATGTACTTAGTTTTGATGATCAAATTGTAATTCTAGAAACAGAACTGGGACTTCTTACAGTGAAAGGAGAAGATTTAAGAATTAATAAACTGAGCTTGGATACTTCTGATGTAATTATTGATGGTAATATAAATAGTTTGTCTTATAGTGAAAAAGATGTTCAAGAAAAATCAGGAGGATTTTTAAATAAAATATTTAAATAAGTAGTAGAGGTATAGTAAATGAGTGAGCAAGTTTACAACCAAATTTCGTGTTTATTATTATTCATTCTTATTGGAATATTAATTGGACTAATATTTGATTTTTTTAGAATTTTAAGAAAATCTTTTAAAACAAATGTTATAATAACTACTATACAGGACATTTTGTTTTGGCTAATTACTGGATTTATATTATTATTTTCTATATTTATATTAAATGATGGTGCAATAAGATTATATATGTTTTTTAGTCTTTTTTTTGGAATATATCTATATTTGGTAACTTTTAGTAAAATAATAATTAAATATTTAATAAGCATAATAAGCTTTTTTAAAAAAATATTATCAATTCCTTTAAAATTTATTCTAAATATCATATTGAAAATTAAAAAAATTATAGATAAAATATTTATCAATATTAGACATTTTTTTACAAAAATCGTCACTGAAAGTAAAAAAAACAAGAAAAATCATCCTAAAAAGAAGGAAATTAATAAAAAATGTAGAAAAAATAATTATAATGTGATATAATATAAAAGATTTAATTATAGAAAGAGAAAATACCTATGAAAAAGAGAAAAAATTTATTAAAGAAAATAATATTTTTAATAATTTCTATTTA
>CAUWNG010000123.1:0-4203 GCA_963560005.1 uncultured Clostridia bacterium | reverse complement strand
ATAAAGAACAAAGTTCTATAAAAATTGAAAATTTTGCAATGCTCATATCATCTAAAATAGAAAAATTAAGATATAAAAGTAACATATTATTAGAGAAGAATAATGAAAATAATTTAAATAAAAATAGTATTGTAAAAGCAGACATATTGTATAAAATATATAATAATCAAATATTATATAAAGTTGGTCATGTTAATTTAAATGATATAAATAGATTTAGAAAAGTTTTTTTAGAAAATTTTATATAAACTATTGAAAAAAATAAAGAATTGAAATATAATGATGTCAAATTAAAAGGGAGTAGCTTATAAACTACTAATCAACAAACTCGAAAATCTGGTTAGTAACCTTTAAGGTGAGCAAGACTTTTAAAGAATTAACTTTCTTTAAAAGTCTTTTTTGTAAATATTGTATATATTTTACAAAAAAAGAAAAAATAATTAAAGAAGGAGAGAGGAATTTTGAAAAATAATAATTGGTTTAATAAAGAAACTAAAGAAGTTTTAGAAGAATTCAATGTAAATGTAGAAAAAGGACTTAATGATGAGCAAGTAAAACAAGCTAGAGAAAAATATGGATTAAATGAACTAGAAGCAAAAAAGAAAAAGAGCTTATTTGTAAAATTTTTAGAACAATTTAAAGATTTTATGATAATAGTCTTAATTATTGCAGCTTTAGTATCAGGAGTTGTAGGGTATATTGAAGGTGATGGAATAACAGATTCTATAATTATATTAATAGTTGTAATTGTTAATGCAATTATAGGAGTAGTACAAGAAAGTAAAGCAGAAAAGTCATTAGAAGCATTACAAAAGCTAAGTGCACATGTTGCAAAAGTTATAAGAAATGGAACAATACAAGTAGTGGCATCTAAAGAATTAGTGCCAGGGGATATAGTTGTTTTAGATACAGGAGATTACATTCCAGCAGATTTAAGAATTATAGAAGCAGTAAATTTAAAGTCTCAAGAGGCCTCTTTAACTGGCGAATCTGTACCAGTAGATAAAAATTCAAATGTGATTGTTGAAGAAAAAGTTGGTATTGGAGATAGAACTAATATGCTATTTTCCTCAAGCTTAGTTACTTATGGTAGAGGTAAAGGTATTGTTGTAGAGACAGGAATGGATACAGAAGTTGGTAAAATAGCAGGAATAATAAGTAACACAGAAGAAACACAAACACCATTACAACAAAAATTAAACAAATTAGGTAAAACATTAGGTATAGGTGCTTTAATTATTTGTGTTGTCATTTTTGTAATAGGACTATTTTATGGAAAAAATCCAATAGATATGTTTTTAACTGCTGTTAGCTTAGCGGTAGCAGCTATACCAGAAGGACTTGTTGCTGTTTCTACAATAGTATTAGCAATAGGTGTACAAAGAATGGTAAAGAAACATGCAATAGTAAAAAAATTACCAGCTGTAGAAACTTTAGGAAGTACAACTGTTATATGTTCTGATAAAACAGGAACATTAACACAAAATAAAATGACAGTAGAAAAAATTTTTTACGATAATAAATTAGTTGATTTATCAGAAGTAGAGGAAAATGTTGATTTACAAAGGTTAATGTATATTGCAATGTTTTGTAATGATACAAAAATAGGTAATAATAATGAGCTTACAGGAGATCCTACAGAAACTGCTTTAATAGATATGGGATTGAGAATGGGGTATGAAAAGAAAATATTTACAGAATTACCTAGAGTAAAAGAAATACCTTTTGATTCTGAAAGAAAATTAATGACAACAGTTAATAAAGTTAATGATAAGTATATAGTTTATACTAAAGGAGGAGTAGACGAACTACTTGCAAGATGTAGTAAATATTTATTAAATGGAGAAGTTAAAGATGATATAAATATATATAAAAATGTAATTAAAGAAAAAAATGAAGAAATGGCTAAAAATGCTTTAAGAGTATTAGCAATGGGATATAAAGAATTAGATAAAGAGCCAACAGATGAAGAAATGAAAGACATAGAAAAAGATTTAATATATGTCGGAATGGTAGGAATGATAGATCCACCAAGAATCGAAGTAAGGGAAGCTGTAGATAAATGTAAAACAGCAGGAATAAAAACTGTTATGATAACAGGCGATCATAAAATAACAGCTATGGCAATTGCAAAATCATTAGGAATATTAGAAAAAGAAGAAGAAGCTATAACAGGTGCTGAATTAGAAGAAATGTCTGATGAAGAATTAACAAAAAATATAAGAAAATATAGTGTATATGCTAGAGTTTCACCAGAACATAAAGTTAGAATAGTAAGAGCATGGCAGAAAAATGGAGAGATTGTTGCAATGACTGGAGATGGAGTTAATGATGCACCAGCATTAAAAACTTCAGATATTGGATGTGCTATGGGAATTGTAGGAACGGATGTATCTAAAGAAGCAGCAGATGTTATTTTAACAGATGACAATTTTGCAACAATAGTTTCATCTGTTGAAGAAGGTAGACGTATTTATGATAATATATTAAAAGCGATACAATTCTTACTATCAAGTAATGTAGGAGAAGTAATTGTACTTTTTGTAGCCATATTATTAGCACCTATTTTAAGTAGTAAATTTGGTATAGATATAGCATTAATAACACCATTATTGCCAATTCATATATTATGGATTAATTTAGTGACAGATTCTTTACCAGCGTTAGCATTGGCAGTAGATCCTGCTGAAAAAGATGTTATGAATAGGAAACCTATTAAACCTAAAAAAGGTATATTTACTAAAGGAATGGTATGGAGAGTAGTTTATCAAGGGATAATGATAGGAGCTATAACTTTGATAGCATTTATAATAGGTATTTCAACACCTGATTCGAAGTTACCAGTTGTACAAGTTGAAACAGAAAATGGTGAAATAAGGACACTTTCAAATGAAGAAGTTAAAGTGGAGATAGGACAAACTATGGCATTTACAGTTCTTGCACTTTCACAATTAGTACATGTATTTAACATAAGAAATAATAAAAAGTCTATATTTAAAACAGGAATATTTAATAATAGCAAATTAATTTGGGCAACAATTGCATCTACAGCATTGATGATAGTTATACTTGTAATTCCAAGCTTGAGACATTTATTTAGTATTCCAGTTTTACCAATAGAGAATATTATAGAAATAATTGCATTAGTATTTTCACCAATTGTAATAGTAGAAATATTTAAATTATTAAAAATAAATACAACAAAAGAAGAAGTATAAGTTTATTAATATTATAAGAGCACATCAAATAAATGATGTGTTCTTTTTAAATGTAAGAAAATAAGGCAATACATAGAAAATTATTTTCTGTAAATTACTTGACAGTTTTTAAGAATACATATAAAATATAATTGTAGGTAAAATATATTTTAATAGAGTAATAATTGGTTAAATATATTTATAGTACATTGAAAATTTAATAGAAAGAGGTGTTTTTGATTATGGATATAATAATCAATATAGCCATTTTTCTAATCTCAGCAGTAATTTTTACTGCACTTGGTATGTATATTAGGAAAAAAATAGCAGAATCAAAAATGGGAAGTGCTGAAAATGAAGCTAAAAGAATTATTGAATTAGCAAGCAAGGAAGCAGAAAATAAGAAAAAAGAAGAAATCTTTAAGGCAAAAGAAGAAATTATAAATGCAAGAAAAGATTTAGATCAAGAGATTAGAGAAAGAAGAGGCGAAGTTCAAAGTCAAGAAAGAAGATTAATTCAAAAAGAAGAAAATCTAGAAAGAAAGCAAGATGTGGTTGAAAGAAAAGAAAAGGATTTAGAAAAAAAATATGATGAACTAAATCAAAAAAAGCAAGAAATTACAGAAGTTTTTAACAAACAAATGTCAGAATTGCAAAGAATTTCTGGACTAACAAGAGAAGAGGCTAAGGCACAATTGTTAGGTGAAATGGAAAAACAATTAACTTCAGAAAAAGCGGCAATACTTAAGGATATGCAGTCAAAATTAAAAGATGAAGCTGAAAAATCAGCAAAAGAAGTAATTGGGTATGCTATACAAAAATGTGCAGCTGATCATACTTCTGAAACCACAGTATCTATAGTTTCTTTGCCAAATGATGATATGAAAGGTAGAATTATAGGTAGAGAAGGTAGAAATATAAAAGCTTTAGAAACCTTAACAGGTATAGATTTAATAATTGATGATACTCCAGAGGCAGTGGTTATATCAGGTTTTGATCCATTAAG
>CAUWNG010000122.1:0-4245 GCA_963560005.1 uncultured Clostridia bacterium | reverse complement strand
ATTTGTGATTATGAAGTTATAAAAGAAGAAAAAATAGAAGAAATGACATTATCACAAGTATGCAAAGCGTTAGGCAAAAATATAAAAATAATTAAAGAAGATTAAACAGCAGGGGCAGACAAAATAAAAAGTTTGCCCTTTATTTTACGAAAGGAGAAAGTACGATGAATTATATAAAACAACTTAATGCATTTTATAAAATTGCACCGATAAAACAGATAAGTTCAAACGCTAAAAATTTATATGAAACTTTATTATATATAAATTCAAGCTGTTTTTGGAAATCTGACTTTACAGTTGCAAACCTTTATTTAATGACATTAACAGGGTTAAATAAACAAACAATATATCGTGCTAGAAATGAACTTATACAGAAAGAACTTATAAATTTTAAAAAGGGAATAAATCAAAATGAAGCAGGTAAATATACAATAATTGAATTTGTTATAGCGGACGATACAGCAAACGATACGGCAAACAATACAGCAAGTGAAACAGCGGACGATACAGCAGACGATACTATAAATAAACTAAACAAAACTAAATATAAAAAAGAAAATATTAAAAGAAAAAAATATGGCGAGAACGGAAATGTAAAATTTACAGATGAAGAATACGAAAAAGTAAAAGCATATTTTCCTAATGACTATGAAGAGAGGATACAGAGTTTAGACGATTATATACAAAGCAAAGGCAAGAAATATAAAGATTTTTTTGCTACTCTGCGAACATGGGCTAGAAAAGAGGGATACAAACCACCGAATGAAAAGCAAAGTCAACATGAGGAACTAAAAGAAGTGGATTTATCGGATTTAACACCAGAAGAATATGGCTTGTTAATGAAAAATAAAATAACGATAGAGGAGCTAATCGAGAAAGGACGAGTAAATGTGGAATGAAGAATTAGAGAAAGCAATGCTATATTATTTAATCATTGAGCATGAAGATTATATGCTAGATGAAAATGATTTTGTTAGTGAAAGAAATCAGAAAATTATTAGAGCAATAAATGAATTAAAAGCAGAAAAAAAAGAAATATCAATATTATCAGTACAAGCAAAAATAAAAGCCAGAAAGAATCAAGTACTAGAATATCTTTCGAGTTTAGTAGACTATGTAATATTAACAAGCGCTAACAGTGTTTATAATGATTTAATTGAATTGTCAAAGAAAAGAAAATTATTTAGGTTGCTACAAGAAAAATTAACTAAAATATCTGAGTGTGAAAATATAGATATATTAGCACAAGAAGTTGTAAAGGAAATAAATCAAATAGAGCAAATAAATGAAAAAGAAAAGACATTTATGCAACAAGTTATGGAAGTGGTTACAAAAATGGAGCAAGATAGCAACAAAGGAATGGATTATTCACTATATACAGGTCTACAAGATTTAGATAATAAAATTTGTGGATTGCATAAACAAGAATTAACAATAATTGGAGCAAGACCAGGAGTAGGAAAAACAACATTTGCATTACAAATTGCAGAACATATAGCAGAAAAAGGAATAGAGGTAGCAATTATAAGTTTAGAAATGTCAGAAATTCAGATAATTCAAAAAATGTTATCTAAAAAAACAAAAATAAACAGTTACAAAATGAGAATGGCAACATTAGAAGATAAAGATTGGGAAAAGATAGCAGAAGCTACAACACAAATACCAAAATTACCAATTCATTTAACAACAAAAGCTAGAACATTACAGTATATAGAGAATATAGCGAGAAAATTAAAAAATAAAAATAATTTAGGATTGTTAATTATTGATTATATACAACTTATAAAAAATAATGGCAAATTCAATAATAGAGAGCAAGAAGTAGCAGATATAACAAGAACGCTTAAGTTGTTAAGTCTAGAACTAGATATTCCAATTGTAGGGTTGTGCCAGTTAAATAGAAATGCAAGTAAGAGTGAGCCAACTTTAGCAGATTTAAGGGAAAGTGGCTCAATAGAACAAGATGCAGACAATGTATTATTTCTATATCAAGAAAATGAAGAAGAAGGAAATATTGTTAATATAACATTAAAAATAGCTAAACAAAGAGCAGGAGAACTAGGAAAAGTGTACTTAAAATTTAATAAAGCAAATAGTGAATTTAAAGGAGTTATGAGATGCTAGAAAGAGAAGAACAAATAATATTATATTTAACATTTGCAAAGTCAAAATTAAATTTAGAATCAGAGGAACACAAAAAAGCGAAAGAAGAAATAAATAATTTAATAAAAGAATTAAAAGAGGAGAGTGAACACAAATGAATACAATAACATTTAGAACAAGACATCAAAGCTATGAAGAAATGCAAGAACATTTAAGTGAAAGACATAAGCAGATATTAGAGATATTAAAAAATAAAGAAATGACAACAAGAGAAATAGCACAAGAATTATATAAAAGACATTATACAAATACAGCAGATGTAAATAATGCGAGACCTAGAATTACAGAGCTAGAGGGTTTAGGTTTTGTAACAACAGATAAAACAAAGAAATGTAATATAACAAACAAAGAAGTTGCAGTATATAGAGAGACTACAGAAGAAGAAAAAATGATTTTAGATAATATGCAACATATACCAAATATAGAGTAAATTCGAAAATAACAAGGAGTTACTAAATGAAACAGATGGATAATAAAAAAGTTATGTTTTTACTGCTTAGGCTGTAATAAGCTAGAAGATAAAAACTTCGATGGAATAATGAGATGTAAGAGTTTTATGGCAGGTTATGAAGACTGGCAAGAAAGATGGAAGGAGCAAATGAAAAATGGTAATTAAGATACCTTTAATGTGTAGAAGCAAGAAAAATAGTCAAAGCATCATAGTAAACCAACGAACACATAAACCGATGATAATACAAAGTAAATTATATAAAGAGTTCGAACAAGAATGCGGTTATTACCTTTTAAAATACAAAAAGAATATAAGTACACCAATAAACTTAAAATGTACTTTCTACGTTAAAGATAGACGTAAAAGAGATATAGTAAATCTACTAAATGCAATACAAGATATTTTAGTAAAACACGGTGTAATAGCAGATGACAATTATAACATTGTGCAAAGTGTAGATGGATCACGAATAATTTATGAAAAAGGCAGAGAAGAAACAATAATTGAAATAGAAAGCGAGGAAGATATTAATGAAAATAGGAGATTATTATAATTTAGAGGAAAATATAAAAAGTATAGTATCTAAAAAAGAAGAGAATGGATATGAAGAACAATTTTTTAGAAAAGAAGATTTTAAATGGGTAGTTTTTGATATAGATGAAGAAAAAGGCGAAATATTATTAATTTCAGAAGAGCCATCTGAACAAATGTTGACTTTATATGGAAAAAAAGGATATGAAAATGCGGAAAAAGTTATAGATGATTTGTGCAAAGAAATTACAGGCTTAGAAAATGCAAGAAACTTAAAGCTTGACGATATTATAAATTCAAAATATTGGGAAGAAGAAAAGAAAAAAGAGTTAATATTCAAAGATGATTATTACTGGCTATCTTCTCGCTGCGTCAGCGCGAACAGCTACCGCGCATACTTCAAAGTGCGCTATGTAAGCTCTAGCTACGTGGACTACTACTACTTGTCTTACTCTGATGGTTTCGGGCACTCCGGTACGTGTCGCGTGCGTCCTGTAGTTTCTGTGAAGATGGAGGGAAGATAGAATGATAAAAATAACAGATAAATTTTATATAGATGCAAATACAAATTGTTATGTATTAAAAGAAAAGACATTAGTACAAGATGAAAAAAGTAAAAATTATGGTCAAGAAATATTTAAGGATTTAGGTTATTATGTGGGTTTAGAAAGTTGTTTAAGAGGAATTTTAAAAACAACTATAAGAGAATATATAACTAAGCAAGAAGAAAAGAGTATTCAAGACTTAACAAAAGAAATAAAACGTGCAGAAGAGTATTTGAAAAACTTGAAATTGGAGGTTTAAGATGAGTGAAGCGGATAGATTGTTTGAAGATTTAGGATATGAAAAAATTGTAGAACACAAATATAAACAGCCAGATAATGACGAAGAAACAGAATTAATACTATATAGAGATGATGGAACACTTTTAGAAATAGAATTTTGGAATGATAAGACGATAAGCAAATCTAATGGATATGATGTTAGTTATATAACAATGCAAGAACTACAAGCAATAAATAAGAAATGTCAAGAATTGGGGTGGATATAATGACAGAAGAACAAGAAAAAGCAATAGAAACATTAGAACATGTTAATAG
>CAUWNG010000121.1:0-4303 GCA_963560005.1 uncultured Clostridia bacterium | reverse complement strand
AACTAAAATCTATTTGTTTTTACTTGAATAGAATTTACTTTTTCAATTCACCATTTATAAATATATGATAAAAATTTTAATATATACTTGATAAAATAAATATTTAAATATAAAATAGATTAAGAAAATTTGTGTTACTTGAAAGGAATGATTTTTAATATGAAAAAGAAAACATTTAAATTTTATATAACACTTTGGATATCTAAAATGGCGTCATTATCATTAAAGTTATTAAGGAGAAACGCTACGTATTTTCCAGGTAAAATTGCACTAAAGCTTTGTCCTGACTTTATTGGAATGATAGAAAAACCAAAGACAATTATAGGAGTAACAGGTACAAATGGAAAAACCACAGTTTCAAATATGATAAATGATATATTAAGTAAAAATGGATATGAATTTATAAATAATAAATATGGTTCAAATATAGATGGTGGAATAGCTACAACACTTATTCAAGGTGCAAGTATTATGGGAAAATCAAAAAGAGATTTAGCTGTTTTAGAAATAGATGAAAGAAGTGCAAATAAAATTTATCCATATTTGACACCAACATATTTAATATGTACTAATATATTTAGAGACTCATTAATGAGAAATGCTCATACAGAATTTATTTCAGAGTTTTTAAATAAATATATACCAAAAGAAACAATAATGATTGAAAATGCAGATGACATAATATGCTCTCATATAGCAGAAAAAAATAGAAAAATATATTTTGGAATAAAAAGAATAGAAACAGATAGTAATGAAAGTGATAATATTACTAGAGATATTATTATATGCCCAAAGTGTTACTCTAAATTAAAATACGATTATGTTAGATACCATCATATAGGAAAAGCATATTGCCCTAATTGTGATTTTAAAACTCCTGAAGCAGATTATTTAGTAACTAATATAAATATAGCAGATAAAGAATTATGTATTGAAGCTAAAGGAAAAGAAGAAATATATAATTTAATTACAGATAATATTATAAATATATATAACATGATTGCAGTTATAAGTGTTCTTAGAGAATTCGGATTAAGTGAAGAACAAATAAATAATGGGTTTAAGGATATGAAAATTGTAGAGACAAGATATAGTGAAGAAATGTATAAAGATATAAAAATATTAACTCATTTGGCAAAGGGAATGAATCCAATAGCTTGTTCAAGAGCTTTTGATTATGTAAAAAGGGAAGAAGGAAATAAAGCGGTTATTGTAATATTAGATGATTTGCATGAAGAAGCATCAGGATCAGAAAATACAGCATGGCAATATGATACAGATTATGAATATTTAAATGATGAAAGTATAAAGCAAATAATAGTTGCAGGTCCACGTTATTTAGATTCATATATAAGACTACTTATGGCAGGAATAGATAAAGAAAAAATAATTCATGAAAAAGACGAAATAGATGCTACTAGTCATTTAAAAGTTGAAGGAATAGAAAAAGTATTTATTTTACATGACTTATATTCTATAGAGGAAACAAAAAGAATAAAAGCTAAAGTTAAAGAAATAATTGATAATAAATGAAAGAAGGTTTTTATATGAAAATAGAAGTTTTATTTCCAGAGCTTTGTAATTTGAATGGAGATATAAGTAATATAAAGTATTTACAAAAATGTATACCTGGTGTTGAAGTTATAGAAACAGCAATAGAAGAAAAACCAGCATTTGTAGAAAATGATGATATAAATTTAATTTATTTAGGAACAATGACTGAAAAAGGACAAGAAATAGTTATCAATAAATTAAAAAAGTATAAAAATAGATTGGAAGAATTAATAGAAAATAATCAGCCATTTTTGATAACAGGAAATGCTACAGAAATTTTTGGAAAATATATAGAAAATGAAGATAAAACAAAAATAGAATGTTTAGGAATATTTGATGTCTATGCTAAAAGAGATATGTTACATAGACATAATAGCTTATTTTTAGGTAAATACGAAGATATAGAAGTAATTGGATTTAAAAGTCAATTTACTATGATGTATGGTAGTAATGAAAAAAGTTATTTTATAGAAGTAGATAAAGGAATTGGAATTAATAAAAATTCAAAGTTAGAAGGTATTAAAAAAAATAATTTTTATGCTACATATTTAATAGGACCATTTTTAATACTAAATCCATTATTTACATTGAAACTATTAAAAATTATGGGAGAAGAAGAACCAAAATTGGCATTTAATGATGAAATAATTAAAGCTTATAATATTAGATTAGAAAAATTTAAAAAAATAAATGAAGAACAATAGGCACTTGAAAAATGTAGTATTATATGATATAAATATTGTATAAAATGAAAGAAAAGAAAGAGTTTTTATGAAGAATATTAAACAATATAATTTAGATGAGTTAAAAAATGAAATTATTTCAATTGGAGAAAAGCCATTTAGAGCAGAACAAATATTTTCGTGGTTATATAGAGAAAAAGTAAAAGAATTTGATGAAATGACCAATTTATCTTTAGATTTGAGACAAAAATTAAAAAAGAAATATGATATTTGTAATTTTAAAATTATAAAAAAGCAAGAGTCTTCAGATGGAACAAAGAAATATTTATTTGATGTATTGGATGGTAATGCAATAGAAACAGTTTTAATGCAATATCACCATGGAAAAACTATATGTGTTTCTTCACAAATAGGATGTAAAATGGGATGCAAGTTTTGTGCTTCAACAGGAATTCCCTTTATAAGAAATTTAAGTACTGGAGAAATTGTAGAACAGATATTAGCTGTAGAACAAGATATAGGAGAGAACATTTCTAATATAGTATTTATGGGAATAGGAGAACCATTAGATAATTATGAAAATGTTATAAATGCTATAAAGATTATAAATAATCCAAAAGGATTGAATATTGGAGCAAGGCATATTAGTATATCGACATCTGGTATAGTACCTAAAATATATGATTTAGCAAATGAAAATATGCAATGTACATTATCAATATCACTTCATGCTACTAATAATAAAAAAAGAAGTGAAATGATGCCGATAAATAATGCATATCCAATAGAAGAATTAATAAAAGCATGTAAAGATTATATAAAAAAGACAAATAAAAGAATTTCTTTTGAATATGCATTAGCCAAAGATAATAATGATAATTTAGAGGATGCAAAAGACTTAGTAAAATTGCTAAAAGGTATGATATGTCATGTCAACTTAATTCCTATTAATAAAATTGAAAATGGTAAATTTACAAAAAGTACAAATGAAAATATAATAAAATTTAGAGATTATTTAAATGATCATGGAATAGTAGCAACAATTAGAAGAGAATTAGGATCAGATATAGATGCAGCTTGCGGACAACTTAGAAGAAAAAACCTAAACAATTAGGAGGAATGAATGAAAGGATATGCAAAGACAGATATAGGAAAAGCTAGAGAAAAGAATCAAGATTATTATTATATACCAGATTCTCAAGATGATTTGCAATTATATGTATTAGCAGATGGTATGGGAGGATATAATGGAGGAGAAATTGCTAGTAAATTAGCAACAGATTCTTTAAGAAAATATATAAAAAACAATTTTGAGACAATAGAAAAAAGTAAAGAAAAAATATTGGAATTAATAAAAAACGCTATTGAATATTCAAATATGGTAGTATATGAAAAATCAAAAGAGGAAAAAGAATTAGAAGGAATGGGTACTACATTAGAAGTTTGCTTAATATATAATAATAAAATATTTTTAGGACATATAGGAGATAGTAGAATATATAGAGTAAGAAAAGAAATAATAAGAAAACTAACTAAAGACCATAGTTATGTACAACAATTAGTGGAAGATGGAAAAATAACTAGAGAAGAAGCGGTTAATCATCCTAAAAAGAATATGCTTATTAAAGCACTTGGCTGTACACCTTATGTGGAACCAGATATTAGAATAAGAAACATAGAAAAAGGGGATATTATTATAATGTGTTCTGATGGTTTAACCAATATGGTTACTGAGCAAGAAATATTTGAAGCAGTAAAACAAAATGTAGAAAAAGCACCTGAAATTTTGGTACAAAAAGCAAACAATGCTGGAGGTTATGATAATATTACTGTAGTAACTATAATGTAAGGAGAGAATAAGATGAATTTAGAAGGTAAAGTAATTGGAAGCAGATATGAAATACTAGAAAAAATAGGAATGGGAGGTATGGCAACTGTATATAAAGCTAAAGATAATATATTAAAAAGATATGTTGCAGTTAAAATTTTAAGAGATGAATTTACAACAGATGAAGAATTTATAAAAAGATTTAATACAGAGGCACAATCAGCTGCAAGTTTAACTC
>CAUWNG010000120.1:0-4319 GCA_963560005.1 uncultured Clostridia bacterium | reverse complement strand
TTGCTATTTACAAAATTTTTATCTAACAATATATTCATAAAATTTTCTTTAGTTTTTATTTTTTCTGAAAGTACTATAGTATCTATTTTTAACTTTTTTATATTGATTTTTAATTTTTTTATTATTTTTTTGTTTTTTCTTAAATAATATCTATTATTTCTTATTTGATATGGAATTACAAAAATATATCCATTATATATTTTTTTTATAGTAATTATATTAAATATATTCTTTATTATAACTATAAATTTCCAAAATATATTTGTAAAAATATTTTCTTTTATTTTTTCTTCTATTTCATATAATTCACTATCTAGCTCTTTTTCTTTTATATAGCATACACACATAAAAAATCACCTTTATAATATAGCTTGTTTATATATTATATTAAGGTGATTTTTAATTATTACTATTAATTAATTTTCAATTTTTTTGATATTACTTGCCATATTTCTTCACTTTCCCTATCTTTTGCCCAATATGCTGTTCCAGCTAATTTGTATTTTTGTATTAGATTAAGCTTTTCTGATATTGATTTTTCATCTTCTATCCACATCTTGTGTACAAGTCCATCTTCTTTATATTCAACATAATATTGCTTTAAATCTTCATCCCACTGTTTTTCTACATTTGTTGGTATAACTTTATTAATATCCTTTATATCAACTGTATAAGGTGTTTCACCTTCTACCCACAACAAAGTATAAAAAGGTATACCCATTATTATTTTTTCAGCTTCTACTCCTTCTTGTCCTAAAAATTTATTAATATTTGCTTCTACCCAATCATATCCTGCTGTTGTTCCTTCTTCTGTATTAGAAGTATGTTGGTCATAAGCCATAAATACTATATAATCTGCTACTTTACCTATTGTATATCTATCATAACACATAGACCATGTAGAACCACCATCTGGTGCTGTAACATCTACAGATAATACCGCTCCAATTTCATTTAGTCTTGGTTCTAATTCTATAATAAATCTCGAAAAATAATTTTTATCTTCTTCATACATATTCTCAAAATCTATATTAATTCCATCTAAGTCATACTCAACAATATAACTAACTATTTTATTTATTAAACTTTCTCTTAATTTATAATCTTTTATAATTTCTGAAGTTGTTTCTATCATAGATCCATTTGAAATCATTGGCCATACTTCATATCCATTATTATGTGCCCACTCTACATATTTTTTTCCTGCTTCATTAATATTTACATATACTTCGCCTTTTCCTAACTTTTCTAATGAAAAAAATGCTGGTGATACAACATTAACTCCTTGTATCTTTGTTCCACTTCTATCTGGTGCATAATATGATTCTGAAAAATAATCCCAAACCATACTTACAGTTCCTTCAAATTTTCTTGTTTCTACAAATGCTTCTTTTATAACATTTTCTGTGCCTAAATCCTTTGTTTTAACATATCCAATTTTTCCATTTTCTGTCCTTATTCTTGTCCATCCTTCTTTTGTTTCTTCATCTTCTCTGTGAGCTATAGTTACAATTTCGCCTCTTTCTATTTTATCTACAGTTTTAGAAAATCCTGTTGGTTTATATTTAACATTATTGTTTTTTTCACTTGTTACTACACTATGTTTTCTATCTAATGAATCTATTACAACTACATTATTTTCTTCTACATATTCTGTATTTACATTATATACATTATCTAATTCAGAAAAAGGTATATAATATTCTTCATTTTTTTCTATTATAGGAGCAGATATATTGACTTTTGAACTATTTACATACATTTCTTTACTTCCTATTACTAAACTTGCTATTTTAGTATTTGAACCTGTTATAATTTGATTATACTTTTCATCGTAATATATATGTGGATCAAAAAAATTTTCAATATCTTTTTTAGAAATATATACTACCTTATTTTCATCTATAAACATGTCTAATTTTAAACTTTTAGTTACATTTCCATTATTAATAATTAAATTTGTTTTATTTGTTATTTCATCTATAACATAATTGTTTGAAAATTGTAAAATTGCAACCACACTTATTAAAAATATTATAACTACTATTATTTTATATATTATTTTATTATTTTCTTTCTTTATTCTTTTAGCCATTTATATATAATTCCTCTCCAAAAATTCTATTAATACTATATCATAAAAATTTTTTTTAGTGAAGTATTTTAACATTTTTTTAATATTTTTTTGTATATTCTTTCTTTTTTTGGAAAATATATAATTAGAATAAAATGGAGGTAAAATAAATGGGAATTGAAAAACATTTAAAAATAACTGGTGTATCAACTGTATCATGGAAAGATGCTGTTGTACAAACCGTAAACGAAGCTGCTAAAACTATTGATTATATAAGCAGTGTAAAAGTTTTAGATCAAAGGGCAAAAATTGAAGGAAGAAAATTAGTTGAATATTATGTAGATCTTGAACTTTCTTTTGTTATTGATAGGGATAGAGATTAGGAGGTTTATCATGGATAAAATTGAAACAAATAAAGAATATTTAGATTATGTTGATAAAAAGTCACCAAATTCTCCTATATTAAAAAATTGTTTTAATGCTTTCTGGGTTGGTGGACTTATATGTTCAATTGGTCAAATTATTATGGATTTATGTAGGTTCAATGGACTAGATGAAGTGTCTGCTTCTACTATTGTTTCTATTTCTTTAATTGCCCTTTCTGCGTTTTTAACTAGTATTAATATTTTTAATAAAATTGGGAAATTTGCAGGTGCTGGCTCTTTAGTTCCTATTACAGGATTTGCCAATTCAATAGTATCTCCTGCAATTGAATACAAATCTGAGGGCTATATTATGGGAGTTGGTGGAAAAATGTTTACTGTTGCTGGACCAGTTTTAGTTTTTGGTATTTCTACTTCTGTAATAATTGGGCTTATCGCAACTTTAGTAGTTTAAATAGTAATACTATCAATGTAAAGAAAGGATTGATGTTTTATGGAAAAAATAGGAAGTCAAACAATTAAATTTAATAATCCTCCTACAATACTAGAAACTGCTAGTATTGTAGGACCTAAAGAAGCTGAGGGACCTATTTCTAAATATTTTGATAAATGCTTAGATGATGAATTCTGGGGAGAAAAATCTTGGGAAAAGGCTGAAAGTAAAATTATTAAAGAAACTGTAAATTTTGTAATAAATAAATCTGGTTTATCTTCAACTGAAATAGACTATTGCTTTGCTGGTGACCTTTTAAACCAATGTATATCATCAAGTTTTGGTTTAAGAGATTTAAATATACCTTTTTTTGGTATATTTGGTGCCTGTTCTACTTTTACAGAAGCTTTGTGTTTAGGTAGTGTATTTGTAGAAGGCGGTCGGAGCTAAAAATGTTCTTTGTGCAGCATCTAGCCATTTTTGTAGTGCCGAAAAACAATTTAGGTTTCCTCTTGAATTAGGGAATCAAAGAGCTCCAACAGCACAATGGACTGTTACTGGATCTGGTGCAGCAATTGTCTCTGCTACTGGTAATGGACCTTATATTACTCACATAACACCTGGAAAAATTGTTGATATGGGTGTTAAAGATTCAAGTAATATGGGAGCTGCAATGGCACCTTCTGCTTTAGATACACTAATAACTCATTTTAAAGATACAGGTAGAAGTCCAAATTATTATGATGCCATTATAACAGGAGATTTAGGTTATGTTGGTAAAGATATTTTAACTGAACTTTCTATGTCTAAAGGTTATAATATTAAAAACAATTATAATGACTGTGGTGTATTAATTTTTGACAAAGATAAACAAGATACACATTCTGGAGGAAGTGGATGTGCTTGTATTGCTACTACCTTTTCTGGATATTTTTATAAAAAATTGAAAGATAAAAAATTAAATAAAATTTTACTTATTGCAACTGGTGCATTAACAAATGCCACAACTTCTCAACAAGGTGAATCAATTCCTGGTGTTGCTCATGCTGTTGCAATAGAAAACTAGGAGGATATAAATATATGGATTTTATTTCTAGTATAGATTGGATAGGACTTTTAAAATGCTTTGTTGTAGGTGGTTTTATATGTGTAATTGGTCAAATTTTGATTGATAAAACTAAATTAACTCCTGCAAGAATTCTAGTAACTTTTGTAACTGCTGGTGCTATTTTAGGTGGCTTAGGTATTTACAAATACTTAATAGACTTTGCTGGTGCAGGTGCAACTGTTCCTCTTACTGGTTTTGGCGCCAACTTAGCCAAAGGTGCTATAGAAGGTGTTAAAGAACAAGGACTTTTAGGAGCTTTTATAGGTGGTGTTAAAGCCTCTAGTGGAGGAATTGCAGCTGCAATATTCTTTGGTTTTATTG
>CAUWNG010000119.1:0-4408 GCA_963560005.1 uncultured Clostridia bacterium | reverse complement strand
AAAATATTATTTTAAATTTTTTAAGAAAAACTATTGACTTTTAATAGTTGGTCTTCTTTGCTCGAGATATTGTTTCAATGTCTAACACACTAGACAAACAAGTTTGTCTGTGTGGCAGGGTTTACTGAAACCCCACACCCCAAAACCTAAAATTGCTTAATTGCATTTTTAGGTTTCTTCATAAAAATTTGCTTGTCGCAATTTTTATGAATGTGAGTAAAAAAACTATTTTTTTACTCACAACAAAAAAGCACTTATGCTTTTTTGTATTCACTTTAGCAATTACCAAGAAGAAACCAGAGGGAGAGAGCTAAAGTGAATTAGGTGTAATAATCCCATTCGTTAAAAATAGAATTATTACACCTATATATGTTGAAACCGTCGGTCGTTCGCCTCATTTCATAGGTAGTCTAGTAAGTAGCTTTGCTATTATAATTGCTGATACTATTAAAGTATCTTGTTCATACTTGCCCAAACTTTTTACAATTACAAATCCATTTCAAGTTTTGCCACCGAATACTCTTTTATTATTGTGAGTCTGTGTTCTAAAATCTCACTCACGCACTTTGTATAAATAGACCGTTTACACGAATACGAATGAACTTTATAGCATCGGCTCATTACACCTAGCACTTTTATAGAGGTACTGCATTTCTCTTGCAATAAAAAAGACATCTGTAACTTTCACATTACAAATGGCTTTCTTATTTAATATTTAATTATCTTTACCCTCACAATCGATTCTAAGCATAATAAAATTGTAAGGCAATAAACAATGCCTACAAAAAGCGTAGGCATAAAATTTCTTGTACAAAATAAGTAGTTACATATATATTTTCTTTTTGGATAGATAACAAACACACACCACATGGGGTAGATGTATATCCGCAATCAGCAGCAGGAGTTCCATTTACAGCTGCTTATATTGCAGCCAAAGGAGATCCAATAGCAAATTTACAAGAAGACTTAGCAGCAGAACAAAAAGCAAGAGCAACTTATGAAAAATTAATTGACCTTTGTAAAGATGCTCCAGACGTTTTAGATCCACTTCGTTTCTTAAGAGAAAGAGAAGTAGTACACTTCCAAAGATTTGGAGAGGCACTAAGAGGGGTACAGGATAAATTGGCAGAGAAAAAATTTTATATGAATAATGTGAATTGCACAAACATGAATAACAATTGTAATTGTTAATTAAGATAAAAGGAGTAAATTATATTTTTGGAATGTAATTTACTCTTTAAGTAATTTTGTTTCTAAAAAGTTATAAAAATTTTTGTATAATTATGCTCTACTATTTTCATATAATAAAATAGACTTTTCATATAAAAAACAAATAAACAAAAAAGAAAATGATATAATTTTGTCGAAAAATGTAGGAGGTAAATATATGAGTAAATTACAAGAAATGAGATATAAAGAAGTTAAACCAGAAGAAACTGTAGCAAGATTAAAGAAAATATTAAAAGAAAATAATATTGAAGTTGAAGAGCAATGGAGAGAAAAAAGTAGTGCAGGAACATATTCTTTAAGATTATGTATTAAAGGAACTAATATAGGACAAAATGGAAAAGGAATGACAAAGGAGTTTGCTGAAGCAAGTGCTTATTCAGAATTCTTTGAAAGATATCAAAATGGAATATTAAAATTTAGAATAGAAGAGCCTACCAAAGAAATACCATTTAAAGTAGCACCAGACGAAAAAAATATGAATGTAGAAGAATTAGAAAAAGAGAATAATGCTTTCTTTAATAATATAATAGCTAGAAATAATATGAAAAATGCAACAAATGATGAAAAAGTAAAATTATTACAGAAAATATTTAACGAAGAAACTAGTTTAATAGAACCAGAAAAAGAACATTTAGTGTTACCATATTACAGTGTGAAAACAAAGAAATTGATTCACATACCTTATAAACTTAATAGTTATTTATATGATACAAATGGAATGTGTGCAGGTAATTCACCAGAAGAAGCATTAATTGAAGGATTATCAGAAATTTTAGAAAGGTATGTTGCTTTAAAAATATTTAAAGAGAAGGTAAATTTACCAGAAATACCAAATTCATATTTAGAAAGATACCCTAAAGTAAAGAAAATGATTGATAAGTTTGCAGATGAAGAAGAATATATTTTTAAATTAATAGATTGCACATTTGGTGGAAAATATCCTGTTGCAGGTTTATATATAATTCAAAAAAATACAGGAAAATTTGGATTTAAATTAGGAGCTCATCCAGATTATGGTATTGCAATGGAGAGATGCTTTACAGAAGCTGCTCAAGGTCGTGATATTTATGAATATTCACAAATGTGTATGTTTGATTTTAATGATGAAAAAATAGATAAAAATTCTAATATGATAGATTTTTTATTTTCTGATTTATCTACAATGCCATATCAACTTATAGGGGAAAAACCAGAATATGAATTTACTCCTATAGAAGATATTTCGGAATTAAATAATAAACAAATTTTGAAAAAATTAGTTAATAGTATACTAAATGATGGATTTGATATTTTAGTAAGAGATGTTTCAATATTTAATTTTCCATCTTACAGTATTTTAATACCTGGTATGAGTGAAGTAACATTTGATCCAGATGCAAGTAGATTTAATAAATTTTCTATAATGCAAAAATTATTAATGAACTTCGAAAATATAAATTTAAGCAATATAGATGATGTAACAAAGATAATGGAAATTATTGTAAATGAAGTTGGATATGAAAAGATGAGTATATTGTTGAGTTTAAAAGATATGGAGATTTTGCCATCTGAAAAAATAGGCATGGGGGCTAAATATTTCTTAGCAATTTGTTATATAATGAATAAAGAATATAAAAAGGCAGCTGAAATTTTGGAAAATTTAACTTTTTTTATTGAAAATTTGGGAGAAAATGATGTTGAAAAAATAATGATAAAAGCAGTATATTATTATGCATCAGCTATGGAAAAATTAAAAAACCATAATAAAGCAATGTATTATATAAATATATTATTTGATAATAATATATCTGTATGTATTGATAAAAGTTTTAATGATAGAGAGAAAATCTTGATAAATCATTATGGCATATCAAAAGAAGATTATGTGGAAAATGATGATGAATTTTATTTACCATATATAAAAACATTACGCTTAAAGCAAAGAGATAATGTAATAGATCAATTAAAAAATAAAGAAATATTTGATTAATGTTTGCAAAACTTTAAAAATATATATTGACATAACTGAACAAAAGTTCTATAATAAATGTATAGTTTTTTTAAGGGGTGATAGTTTGAAAGATTTTGGACTAGAAAATTTGCTAAAAGAAGTAAAAGAACTCTTAATTGAAGTAAAAAATGAACAAAAAAATGTAGTAGAAGATATTCCAGTATATTATAAAACAAATGCTGATAAATTAGACAAAATAATTGAATTTTGTAAAGTGGCAGATGTTGTTAATAGAACTTCAGAAAAAAGAATTTCTAAAATTGAGAAACTATTATATGATGTATTTGAAAAATAAGATAATTAAAGGGGGGCAAATTTATAGTGCACCCCTTTAATTATATAAAACATCATAGAGAGTTTTAAAAATATAACCTTGAGCTTTTAAATAATCAATAGAATCTTGCAAAACATCATAAGTATTGTTTACATCTCCAGAATCGTGCATTAAAATTACTAATACATTTTTTCCATTACTAGTATTTTTTAAATTTTTTAATAATTGCTCTTTAGATAACTTTTGCATAGAGTCATTATTAAGAACATTCCAATCTAAGTATTCATAGTTTATTTCTTTGAGATATTTTATACTATTTTGTTTTTGAGAATAATGATCTTTTGCAGTAGAACCATTAGGAAATCTAAATACACCAGAATGGTAATTATTAATACCAATTGCTTTGGAGATTGCTTCATCTGTTTTATATATTTCTAAAAGAAAGGTTTCTTTATTAATATAGATTTTATTGTTATTATGTGAATAAGTATGATTGGCGATAAAATTGCCTTCATTATATGCCCTTTTAACAATTTCGGGATGTTCGTTTACTCTTTTTCCAATAACAAAAAAAGTAGCATTAATACTATTTTTCTTTAAAATATCTAAAATTTTAGGAGTTACCTTTTTTGTAGGACCATCATCAAAAGTTAAATATGCTATTTTTTCTTTGGTATTATAAATATCCTTAATTTTTGTTATATCATGTCTAGCATATTCATTGGAAACAGTTAGTAATTTTCCAGAAAATAAAAACAATATGGCAAGTAATATTGACAACAAAATAGTAGATATTATAAAAAGTAAATTGTTTTTACTTAAGATAAAGAATTTCATTAGTATCCTCCATTTATAAATATAGGTGAATTGAAAAAGTAAAATATAATTAGAAAAAGTAAATTCTAGTTACTGAT
>CAUWNG010000118.1:0-4555 GCA_963560005.1 uncultured Clostridia bacterium | reverse complement strand
CTATAAATGATGAAGTAATACATGGAATTCCATCTAACAAAACTATAATAAAAGATGGAGATTTAGTTAGTGTAGATTTAGTAGTATATAAAAATGGATTTAATGGAGATGCAGCAAGAACATTTATTGTAGGAAATAATATTAATAAAGAAGCAAAAAAATTAGTGGATATAACTAAACAAGCTTTTTTTGAAGGCATAAAATATGCAGTAAAAGGAAATAGAATTGGTGATATTTCTCATGCAATTGGAGAATTTGTTAAGCAAAGTGGTTTTAGTGTTGTAAGGGAATTTCAAGGTCATGGTATTGGAAAAGAAATGCACGAGGATCCAGGAATACCAAACTTTGGAAAAGCAGGAAAAGGACTTAGATTAGAACCAGGAATGACACTTGCAATAGAACCAATGGTTATTATGGGAAAACCAGATATTTTAGTATTGGATGATGGATGGACTATAGTAACAGAAGATGGATCTTTATCTGCACATTATGAAAATACAATTTTAATTACAGAAAAAGAGCCAGAGATATTGACATTAGTATAATTTTGGTATATACTATATAGGATATTATTCATTAATAGGAGTAAAATATATCCTATTAATGAAAAAAATACCTTAACATAATATAAGGGTATATATTTTTATGGAGGGAAATATGTCAAAAGAAGATGTTATTGAAATTGAAGGAATAGTTGTTGAAGCTCTTCCAAATACTAATTTTAAAGTAGAGTTGGAAAATGGACATCAGATATTGGCTCATATTTCTGGAAAATTAAGAATGAATTATATAAAAATTCTTCCAGGAGATAAAGTTAAAGTAGAATTGTCACCTTATGATTTATCTAAGGGACGTATTACATGGAGAGCAAAATAATTAACAAAAGTAATTTGAGTATTAGGAAAATAAGAATTGTATGAGGTGCGATGTGAGATGTATAAATTTCATTTAGCCTGTAATCTTATACATCTGACCTCACAAATCATAATTTACTAATACTAAAAATGAGGAAGGAATATTTTACAGGAGGTGTAGTAAATGAAGGTAAGACCATCAGTAAAACCAATTTGCGAAAAATGCAAGGTTATAAAAAGAAAAGGTGTTATTAGAGTAATTTGTGAAAATCCTAAACACAAACAAAGACAAGGGTAATTTACACAGATATTAACACAAATTTAGATTGGCGGCTGTAAACTTATATAGTTTATATATCTTATTTGTGTTTATATATATGTCTTTTTATATTATTGATTGGGTTTCCAATGCATTTCACCTTTAATAGAAAAAGACAAAAAACAAAACAAAAAATAAAATAAAATAGAAAAATAAACTTTGGAGGTGCTAAAAAAATATGGCTCGTATAGCAGGGATTGATTTACCTAAGGAAAAAAGAGTTGAGATAGGCTTAACATACATTTACGGTATAGGATTACCAAGTGCACAAAAAATATTAAAAGATGCAAAGGTAAATCCAGATATAAGGGTAAAAGATTTAACAGATGATCAAGTACAAGCAATAAGAAAAGCTATGGAAGGTTATAAGGTTGAGGGTGATTTACGTAGAGAGGTTGCACTTAACATTAAAAGATTAACTGAAATAGGATGTTATAGAGGATTAAGACATAGAAGAGGTCTTCCAGTTAGAGGACAAAGAACAAAAACTAATGCGCGTACAAGAAAAGGTCCTAGAAAATTAGTAAGTAAGAGTAAAAAATAGGAGGGAAAAATAAAAAATGGCTACTAAAAATGTAACAAAGAAAACAGTGACAAGAAGAAGAGATAGAAAAAACATAGAAAGAGGTATGGCACATATCCATTCTAGTTTTAATAATACTATAGTTACAATTACAGATGTTCAAGGTAATGGTATAGCTTGGGCAAGTGCTGGTGAACTTGGATTTAAAGGTTCTAGAAAAAGCACACCATTTGCAGCTGGAGAAGCAGCTGAAACAGCAGCAAAAGCAGCAATGGAACATGGTTTAAAAACAGTAGAAGTTTTTGTAAAAGGACCAGGTTCAGGTCGTGAAGCAGCAATTAGATCATTACAAACAGCTGGATTGGAAATAAGTAGTATAAAAGATGTTACTCCAATACCACATAATGGTTGTAGACCACCAAAAAGAAGAAGAGTATAAAAAATATATAAGGGTGTAAGAAGTAAAAGATAGAACACCCCAACAATAATATAGGGAAGGTGAAAAATAAAATGGCAAGATACAAAGATGAACAATGCCGTATTTGTCGTAGAGAAGGACAAAAATTGTTCTTAAAAGGTTCAAGATGTTATACAGATAAATGTAGTATTTCAAGAAGAAACTATGCACCAGGTCAAAATGGTCAAAAGAAGAAAAAACTTTCTGAATATGGAACACAATTAAGAGAAAAACAAAAAACAAAGGCTTTTTATGGTGTAAGTGAAAAGCAATTCAGAAAATATTTTGATATGGCATCAAGTGCAAAAGGAAAAACTGGTGAGGTTTTACTTCAAATATTAGAAAGTAGATTAGATAATGTTGTTTATAGATTAGGATATGCAAGTTCAAGAGCTCAAGCAAGAATGTTAGTAACACATGGAGCTTTTGAAGTTAATGGTCAAAAAGTTGATATACCATCTTATTTAATAAAAGCAGGAGATATAATTTCTGTAAGAGAAATAAGAAAAGATAATGGAGCAATAAAACTTAATGTTGAAGAAAATTCAGCAAGACCAATTCCAGAATGGCTTGAAAAAGATGTTAAAAATTTAAGCGGTAAAGTAGTAAGATTAGCATCAAGAGAAGATGTTGATATTCCAGTTGAAGAACATTTAATAGTAGAGCTTTACTCTAAATAATTTTTTGCAATAATGTATAAGATTGTTAGTAATTTCTATATAATTATTAGGAGGTAGAAATGATAGAATTTGAAAAGCCAAACATTAAATGTGTAGACTTAGATGATAGTACTAATTATGCAAGGTTTGTATGTGAACCATTAGAAAGAGGTTATGGTATTACTATAGGAAATTCATTAAGAAGAATATTACTTTCTTCACTTCCAGGTAGTGCTATAACAAGTGTAAAAATAGATGGAGTGCTTCATGAATTTTCAACTATTCAAAATGTAGTAGAAGATGTTCCAGAATTAATAATAAATCTTAAATCAGTAAGATTAAAATTAGATAAAAATGAAGAAAAAATCTTAAGAGTAGATTTTAAAGGACCTGGAGAATTTAAAGCTGGAGATATAATTACAGATGGAACTGTAGAAGTATTAAATCCTGACTTACATATTGCAACAGTATCAGAAGGTGGTCATTTAGTAATGGAAATGACAGCTGATATGGGAAGAGGTTATAATACAGCTGAAAAAAACAAAAAACCAGATCAACCTTTAGGAGTACTTCCTATAGATTCTATATTTACACCAGTAAAAAAAGTAAATTACTCAGTAGAAAATACTAGAGTTGGGCAGATGGTAGATTATGATAAATTAACAATAGATATTTGGACAGATGGTAGCTTAAAACCTTATGAAGCTTTAAGCTATGTGGCAAAGGTTATGACAGAACATTTAACATTATTTATCGATTTATCAGAAACTACAAAAAATACTCAGATAATGATTGAAAAAGAAGAATCAAAGAAAGAAAGAGTATTAGAAATGTCTATAGAGGATTTAGAGCTTTCTGTAAGATCATTTAATTGTTTAAAAAGAGCAGGAATCTCTACAGTAGAAGATTTGGCTAATAAATCAGAATCAGATATGATGAAAGTAAGAAATCTAGGTAAAAAATCATTAGAAGAAGTAACAAATAAGTTACATTCTTTAGGATTAGATTTTGCTAGAGATGAAGAATAAGGAGGGAAAATAAAGTGGCTACAAATAGAAAACTTGGTAGAAAAACAGATATTAGATTAGCTATGCTTAAGACTTTAACAACTGATTTAATTTTACATGGAGAAATAAAAACTACAGAAGCCAGAGCAAAAGAAGTTAAAGCTATTGCAGATAGTTTAATAGCTCTAGCAGTTAAAGAAAAAGATAACTTTGAAAAAGTAAAAGTACAAGTTTCTAAAGCAAAACTAGACAGCAAAGGAAATAAAGTTACAGAGTTAGTAAAAAGCAAAAATGGTAAAGAATACTTAAAAGTTGTTAAAGAAGTAGTTGAAGAAGAAAGACAAAAAGATTTACCATCTAGATTAAATGCTAGAAGAAAAATGATGAAAACTATAAATAAAGTTAAAGATAGCGATGGAAATAGCATTGATTTAACAGCAAAATTATTTAATGAAATAGCTCCTAAATATGAAGGTAGAGTTGGAGGATATACAAGAATCCTTAAAACAATGCCAAGAAGAGGAGATAATGCAGAAACAGCTATCTTACAATTAGTGTAATGTATTTTGTTTACTCTTAGATAAAAAATAGGAGTGTGAAAAATGGAAATAGTAAAATATATAGTATTAATATTATATGTTTTTGTTTGTATTACGTTAATTATACTTGCGACAATGCAAACAATAGAAAATTCTGGTACTTCTGGAACAATAACAGGTTCTTCAACAAATAATTT
>CAUWNG010000117.1:0-4559 GCA_963560005.1 uncultured Clostridia bacterium | reverse complement strand
ATATTTTATTATTCTTATTAGTTCTTCTCATTTTAATGCTCCATTCCTTTCTAAAAGGTTTTCAAACATTTATACATAATGTCTATTCAATAAAATAAGATTTAGAACTAATATTTATTAATTAACCAACTGTTAATTTGCCATAAACTCCTCCTCCACCAGATTGAATATGTATTTTTCCTTCTTTAGCACTCATAATTGTACTAGCAACTTTTTTTCCTACTACTGCTTCAATGTCATCTTCAGATAATTTGTGCAATATATTCATTTCTGTTCCAAAAACATTCAATAATTTATCAATAGTTTTTGCTCCTAATCCAGGCATAAATGTTAATGGAATTTGGTATATATAATTTGGTCTATCTACAGGACTTTTAGTTAATTTCTTATCTTTTATTATTTCTATTCTATCAAAAACTCCCATTGTTATTTTGCTACTATCACATTCACTACATTTTGTAATAGGTGCTTCTCCTTCAATCGGTTTACCGCAAATTTCACAATATGTTCTATGATATTTTCCCAACTTTGGATCTAATCCATAATTAGCAACAATACGTCTACCATCTTCTTTTTTAATTGCTTTTAAAAACTCTTTATAACTTATATCTTGAACAAGAATTTTATTATACTCTCTAGCAATTTTAGGTAAAGAATGTGCATCTGAATTTGTTAAAAATGTTTTTGTTTCCAACTCTGATATTTTATCTGCCAAAAATGTATCTGAACTTAGCCCCAATTCAACTGCTATAATTTTATCATACTTTTCTTTAAATATTTTTTGTAACCTATCTGTACAGTTCCCATAAAAACTTTTATGTGGTGTAAAAGCATGTGCTGGTATTAATATACCATTATATTTTTCTACTATATCTAACAATTTATAAGCAGAAATATTAGCTCTTTGTGAGCTTAAAGTTATATTGTGTATATGATTCTCCATTTCTTTTGAAAATGCTTTTATATCTTTCAAAGTTGGAAAATAACATAAGTTATGTGCACTGCCTGTTTTTCCTTCATCGTTTATTTCTGATGTTTCTATTTCACTTCCTAAAATAATACAAACTTTATCTTTATATATTATTCCACCATCATTTAATTGATATGCTTCTCCTGTTTTTAAAAAATTCTCTATATCTTCTATTACATAAGGTGAAGCACAATCTATTATACCTACTATATTAATTCCTTTTCTGTCGCAACATTCTTTTGCTATATTGGCAAAATTTAACGATTTAGCCGCTGTAATTTTAATTGGCTTTCCATTTTCACTTCTACCTATATGTACATGTAAATCAACAAACACTTCTTTCATTTTATACTCCATTCCTAAATAAAAGATTGGTTATTTTATTTCCAATCTTTTGTTTATTATTATCTATACATTTCATCTTCAATTTCAGCAACAATATTATCCAACACTTTTTCTCTTGGTTTACCATTCTTTATCAAATCGTTTTCTTTTTCTGCTTCTTTTACTCGTGTATATAAATTCAATGCTTGTTTTATTCCTTCAATAGGATTATTATTTAAACCATTATATGTTTTTTGTGCTTTAGTTAAAGTACCTATCTTTAATCCTTCACTCATATTAAAACAGCCTCCATTTCTTCAACAAACTCCTTAAATTGTTGTAAATATCTATTTTCTTTACCTTTTAAATTTCTATATTCTAAAAGTACTAATGCTTCATCTATTTTAAATGCAATTCTCTCTGGTCTATCTAAAAGCATCCCTCCAAATTGATCGACTAATTCTAATACATCACTTTCTTTTTCTCTTGGCTCACTTCCACTGTATCTATTAACTTCTTCACATATCTTGCAAAATCTATCTGAAAATCCAAGTCTACTTAAATACTCTGCTCCTTCTTTAGAATACGATTGTATTTTATACAAATCTTGAGGATTATCACTTTTTTTACAATTACATAATAAACAGGCTGTTATAATAAGATTTTCATCTAAATCTAATTTTGCCCTTTCTAAAAATAGTTTTGCAATTAATGTCTTAAATATAACAGAATTGTTAAAAAACACTCCTGTCTTTTTTTGAAGATAATAAGTTATCTCCATTTTCTTTATCCAATCTTTTTCTGATAAAATATAATCTGCGAAGGTTTCCATAATAATCCACCTCACGAAAATTTTCTTTAGTTGTTATATAATTATATACACATCATTTATCGTTATTATATGATATTTTTATGTATAATTCAATAATGTTACAGAAATGTTATACTCTTGTAATATTTCTGTAACATTGTTTACTTTCTATTATTTTTTAAAAATTCATCTATATTTATAATTCTATTAGTATAGTCCAAATTAGACCATGAATCACTTTCATATCCTAATGTATATATATTGGTTGCTTCAATATCTTTTAACAACATTTCTTTCAAATTTTTATTTTTTGTATTATCTAAAAAAGTTTTTACAGATGTAACCAAATTGGTTTTTGGATTTTTTTTCATTATTTCTGAAATTAATTCTTTTCCTTTGTTGTTAAATCCTAAAACTCTAAGATATGGGGTAATTTTTTTAGAAATCTCCATATTCTTTTTATTGATTCCTAATAGAGTATAAATTAATATTCTTTGTATTCGTGTTTGAGTATATCTTTTAGACTTTACTATGTTTACAAAATCTATAATATTATTGCATGAATCTGCTGCATTCTTTATAGCATTCTCTAATCCTTCTGTTACATCTGGAATATCTTTTATTTCTTCTATAGTCATTGTTCTTAATTTGTATAATATCTCTCTTTGAAATTTAGATAAATCTATTACATAATGTCCCTTCCTTATTTCTTGTGCCAATAATATATAAGATGATCGTGGCACAACTTTAGCAATATCATCAAATTGAGCTCTAGAAATCATTCTTCTTATAGCTGTTGCACTTGCAAAATCGTCAACAATAAATTCATCTGTATACAACACTTTTTGTCTTTTTATTCCCAATGGTAAAAGCTTACTTTTTAATCTTTTTAATGCTTTTAAATATTCTATTGCTAATATATTGTTTGAATTTGCAAGCACATTTGCATAACGTTTAATATCATTTAAATACATTAAAACTGCATTTTCTCTTGCTTTTGGAAAAGATAATCCTCTACCTAACTCATGATTTAAAATTGTAACATATTCTTTAGGTTCATTATATAAAACATTCGCAATATTATTTAAAATTGCTAAATCATTAGCTTCCATACCAAAAGATATTGTATCTACTATTCCAGTAGCTTCTAATATTTTTATTGCCCCTTCTGCAAAATTTTCTGCACTAGAAACACTATATATTGCTGGTAATTCCAAAACCAAGTCGACTCCTGAAAGCAAAGCCATTTTTGCTTTTGTCCATTTATCTACTATAGAAGTATTCCCTCTTTGAACAAAGTTCCCGTGAAATAACACAAATTGTATATTTAGCACCAGACTGTTCTATTGATTTTTGTATATGATATAAATGTCCATTATGAAATGGATTATATTCTGCAATTATTCCTAAAACTTCGCTCACAAAATCACCTCTTAATATTGTATATAGATTAATTTATTGATATAATATCACAAAATAGGAAAATTTACAATGAATTTCAATGAGATATCCAGTTAATTTTTTCCAAATTTTATAAAACAAGGAGGAATTTTAGTAAAATGGATGAAGTAATTATATATACAGATGGAGCTTGTAGCGGTAATCCAGGTCCTGGCGGATGGGGAGCTATATTAATGTATAAAAATACCAAAAAAGAAATTTCTGGTGGCAATAAAAATACTACTAATAATATAATGGAAATGACAGCTGTAATAGAAGCATTAAAACTTTTAAAACATCCTTGTAAAGTAAAACTTTACAGTGATAGTGCTTATGTTGTAAATGCTTTTATTCAAAACTGGACTAAGAATTGGATAAAAAATAATTGGAAAACATCTGATAAAAAAGAGGTAAAAAATAAAGAGCTTTGGCAAGAATTAATAGAACTTACCAAAATCCATAATGTCACTTTTATAAAAGTAAAAGGTCATAGTGATAATGAATATAACAATCGTTGTGATGAACTAGCACGCGCAGCAATTCCAAATTAGTTGCTACGCGCTATTTCTTACTTTAAATACAATGTAACTCTAAATCCCATTTGATTACTTTTATATACACTTGTGTATATATAGGCAAATCTTGAGCTAGTCATCATTCCTGAATAATAATCTCCTCCTCGAGGAACACAAGGATATGCTATTGTTCCATCAGCATGTTTGTGAGTCGAATACTCTGTATCCCATTCTTTGCAATTGCTACACATATCATAAATATTGCATGCTATATCACCAGTAGTTCCAGTATTTTTAGGATTGGGATATTTTATAGATTTATTTGAATAATTTGTAACCCCCATTTCTTGCACAAATACTATTGCTGTATCCCACGCATAACTATTTATTAAATCGCTTTCTACACCAACATTACTATTATTGTTATACATTTTCCTACTTGCTTTTGCTGCTTCTTTTGATTTATTTATTATTCCATTTTCTCCTAAAGTTACATCTA
>CAUWNG010000116.1:0-4938 GCA_963560005.1 uncultured Clostridia bacterium | reverse complement strand
AAAATCACTCAATTAACCCAAGAAACAACAAAACACGAAGAAAAAATAGCAAAAGTAGAGCAAGATGTAGATAGTATAAAGCAAACTGTAAAGGATACAGCAATATATAAAAGAGAAGTTGAAGGGATAACAGAAATATATTTAAAAGAAGCAGGAGAAGCAGAGATACTGGGATTAGAAATAAGAGGAAATAAGACTTATGAATCAATATTGTATCCAGGAGAAAATTTATATCCAGAAGAGAATTTATACCCTAATCAGGAGGTGATTTAATGAAGTATAAAATAATAGTAGATAAACAACCAATGACAACTCCGTCAGACGAAAAGAAAGAATATATAATAGATATAGAAGAATTAAGAGTAAAAGGCGATGTATATGATAGTTTAAACATAGAAAAAGACAGAACCTATGTAACAAGAAGACTTAGTTTAAGTGAATATGGAGTGTTAAGTATACTAGAAGAACCTAAACAAGAGGAATTAACAGACATAAACATAAAACTTTTTGAAGGTGATAATTACATATATTTATTAGATATGACAGGTAATAAGTTTTATGCAGAATACATAGTAAAAAATGATTTTACTGATATATATGTAACAAAAAATGAAATGAATAGTTCAATAAATCAAACAGCACAAAATATAGAATTATCAGTAAATCAAAAACTAGAGGGATATTCTAACACAGAAGAAATGAATGCTACAATAAAAGTTACAGCTGATGGAATAAATAGCGAAGTAAGTAAAAAAGTAGGAAAAAATGAAATTATTTCAATTATTAATCAATCTGCGGAAGCAGTTCAAATAAATGCAAACAAAATAAGTTTAGAAGGTAAAAAAATTGATTTGACTGGAGATAATGTAACTATTTCAAGTAATAATTTTAATGTGGATAAAAATGGAAATGTAACTTTAAGAGATGATACTAAAACTGATACTCGTACATCATTTAAAGTAACAAATACAAATGGTGACAGATATGTTATATTAAAACCGTATTTTTTAAAGTTTGAGAACAAAATTAATGGTAATTATATTCATACAGATGTTACGGATGGCTCATCTTATATTTATATGGGATATGAAAATAAAAAATTAGAAATACAAACAACCAAGCGTGAAGCTTCTATTTGGATTACTGATGGTAATCAAAATACTACTATAGACCCATCAGAAATAAGAACTCCAAAACTTACTCAAACTTCATTAGAAAGTATAAAAAAGAACATAGAAAAATTTAATAAGAATGCAATAGAAATTATAAGAAATTCAGATATATACGAATACAACCTAAAATCTGACAAGGATACAGATAAAAAGATGATAGGTTTTGTAATAGGAGAAAATTATAAGACACCTAATGAAGTAATCTCTAAAGAGGGACAAGCTATAGAAATATATAGTATGGCAGGGATATTATGGAAAGCTATGCAAGAACAACAAAAAAGAATAGAGAATTTAGAAAATAAATTAAAGGAGGTTGCAAATGGATAAGTTGACGTTTGAAGATGGAGTAAAAATTAAAAATGCTACTGTAACAATTAATGAACAAGAACATGAAGTAAGTCCTGCACAGTATCAAGGAAAAACACCATTATCTAGTTATGCTATGAATAAAATGCAAGATAATATTGAAAAATCAGTAACTAAAATTTCAAAAGATATTCCAGATACTACTGAAAGAGTATGGATCCAGCGAGGAAAGAACAGGTTTAATAAGTATGGAGCTTTTGATTTTGGTTCTGGCGAAGTAGGAAACATAGAATTACAAGAAGATGGTTCTATAATAACACATCAAAATTTAGCATATAGTTATTCAAAGCAAGCTCAACTTTTTCTTAAAAAGAATACAAACTATATTGTGACTGGAAAAGTTATTGCTATTAATCAAATTTATGGATATAGAAATTTTGCGTATGTAACAGTTTTGGGATATAATAAAAATTTTGATGATTTACAAATTATAACTAATACACAATTTTCAGAATTAGGAGATTTTTCAATCAATTTTAATTCGGGAGATAATGAATATTGGGGACTTTCCCTTACAGGACAATTTGGAACAGGAGGAAGAGGAAATGTTGTATATGATAAAATTATGGTATCCGAAACAGGTGGAGACTATGAAGATTATGTAGAGGATAAGTTTTTTATTAAAGAAAATGATAGTTTTTCAGAACTAATTAATATTGACAAATTAAGAGAGGAAAGAGTTTATAACACTACTAGTATACGTGAAAAATTGATAATAGAAAATTGTGCACCTGTTAGAGCTAAAATAGACATAAAAAGTGGAAAGAGTATACAGAATGGAGAACCAAGTACAAGCAATATAATTCCTATTAGAAATGTAGGGGATAATGAAAACATATTAAATAATGAAATAGTTAATCAAACTACAAATGGAGTAACTGTAAAAAAAGAAAAAGATGAAAGTATTACATTAAATGGAACAAGTACAACGTCTCTATATCTTATATTAACAAAAGAAAACTTTAAAAATCAACAAATAACTATAGGAGTTACTTTGTCTGGAAAAGTAACATTTACTAATGGCTATATATATATAGTAAGTAATCCAAATGATGTTGATTTTAGTGTTAAAGCAACAGATACTTTTTGTTATCAAACAGTTAATAAAAATAGAGATTTTAATAATATAAGAATATATATTCCTGCAGGAGCAACGTTTAATAATTATAATATGAAAATAAAAGCAGAATATGGTTTACCGTCTCTATATACACCATACGGCTGTGGTAGTGCAGATTTTAAAGTAGAAAATAAAGCTAAAACAAAAAGTATGATAGTATCGTTCCCATTCACAAAAGGACAAGTTCTACATGAAGGGGATTATCTTGCAAGTGATGGAATACATCAAAATAGAAAGACAAGTATAATTAGCGGAACAAGTAAAACATTTAGTGATGCAAAACAAAATGCAAATTATTTATGCTCACAAAAAATTGCAGGAACTTTATCTGGGCAAACAATTACTTTTGATAAATCTGTAACAGATGCAGTTGTAGAATATGAGTTAGCAAGGAAAATAGTAGTACCATATACAGCAGAACAAAAAGAGGTGTACTATAAATTACAACATTTATTAATGTATGAAAAATATACAATTATAGAATGTACAAATGAAATAAAACCAGATATACAAGCTACATATTTGTATGATAATAAACTCAATAATAGTTATGGAGCAAGGTTAGACGAAATAGAAGAAAAAATAAAAAAGATATGTATGAACATACGGTATATAATGAATATGATTATATGAAAAATTAAAAGTGTAATGTAAGAACATGGAGGAAGAGATAGAAATGGATATTTTTCAAATGGTAGTTAGCTATTTAGTACCAACAATTTTGGGAGGAGTGGTAGGCTTCATATATACCAAATTAAAGAGAAATAAAAAAAGGGATATGGCTATAGAAGCAGGAGTTCAAGCTTTACTTAGGAATGAATTAATTAGAAGGTATCGAGAGTATGAAATAAAAGGCGAAATTTCTATCTTAGATAGAGAAAATTTAGAGGAAATGTTTAAACAGTATGAAAATTTAGGAGGAAATGGAGCAGTAAAAAAATTAATGAATGAACTGTTAGAAATACCAACAAAAGTTATAAAATGAGAGGAGGAAAAAGATTATGAGTAAAGCATTAGAAAAGTTTTTATTAAATATAGCAAATTTATTTAAAGTAAAAACAATATTAAGTTTAACAGTAATAATTACAACATGTATATTAACATTTAAAAATGTTATTAGTATTGAAGCATTTATGGCAATAGCTTCAGCAATTATAACTTATTATTTTACAAGAAAGGAAAGTGAAGAATAATGTTAAAAGGAATAGATGTAAGTGGATACCAAGGCAATATTGATTGGAAAAAGGCTAAAGAAGATGGTGTAAAGTTTGCAATAATTAAATTAGGTACTATATATGATGAAGATGAAAACTCTGTAGAATCAACTTTTGAAAGAAATTACAAAGAGTGTATAAAAAATAATATACCTGTAGGAGTGTATGTATATAATTATTGTAATAGTATAGAAACATTGAGAAAAGGAGCTAATTGGGTTTTAGATGTATTAAATAGACGAGCTTTGGATTTACCTGTTTATTTAGATATGGAAGATAAAACAATAGTTTCAGAAGGAAAAGAAGCTTTAACTAAGCAATGCAATGAATTTGCAAAAATCATAAATAATGCAGGTTATGAAGTAGGAGTTTATGCAAATTTAAATTGGTTTGAAAATTATCTTGAACCAAAAAACTTTAATTCTAATATATCAGTATGGGTAGCACAATATTATAAAGAATGTGAATATAAAGGCAAATATGATATATGGCAATATTCAAGTGATGGTACTGTACTTGGAATAAATGGTAGATGTGATATGAACTATTTATATAATGAAAATTTAATAAAAAACTCTAATAATGAAAAACCAGAAAATAAAACAATAGATGAACTTGCAAGAGAGGTAATAGAAGGCAAGTGGGGAAATGGAGAAGATAGAAAGAAGAGATTAGAAAAAGCTGGCTATAATTACAATAAGGTACAAGATAAAGTAAATAGTATGTTATCTACTCCTAAAAAATCAATTGAAACTTTAGCAAAAGAAGTAATAGACGGTAAATGGGGAAATGGTACAGAAAGAAAAAATAAACTAGAAAAAGCAGGTTATGATTATAACAAAGTGCAAAACAAAGTTAATGAACTTTTAGGATCTAAAAGTTATAAAACTTATACAGTGAAATCTGGCGATACTTTAAGCGAGATTGCAGAGAAATATAATACAACAGTAAGTAAAATAGTTAAAGATAATAATATAGAAAATGCAAACTTGATTTATCCAGGGCAAAAGTTGAAAATATAGTGAAAATTAAGACATAAAAGTATATTACTTCAAAAATAAAATGG
>CAUWNG010000115.1:0-4971 GCA_963560005.1 uncultured Clostridia bacterium | reverse complement strand
ATTCATAACATCAGGGTGTGCTTTTTCTATTTCATCAAATAATATTACAGAATATGGTTTTCTTCTTATTTTTTCTGTTAATTGTCCTCCTTCGTCAAACCCCACATATCCTGGAGGTGATCCTATTAACTTAGACACTGAATGACTTTCCATATATTCAGACATATCAACTCTTATTATTGCATCTTCATTTCCAAATAAAGATTCTGCTAATGCTTTTGATAATTCTGTTTTTCCGACCCCTGTTGGTCCTAAAAATAAGAAAGAACCTATTGGTCTATTTGGATCTTTTAGTCCTACTCTTCCTCTTCTTATTGCCTTTGATACTGCTTCTACCGCTTCATTTTGTCCTATAACTCTTTCATGCAATGTTGCCTCTAAATTTTTTAATTTTTCATTTTCACTTTGTGTTAATTTTTTTACAGGTATTCTTGTCCAACTTGATATTACTTCTGCTATATCCTCTTCTCCTAAAGTTGTTACACTTCTTGTATTCTTATTTTCCCATTTTGTTTTCTCTTTTTCTAATTTTTCTTTTGCTTCATTCTCTCTATCTCTTAAATTAGCAGCTTTTTCAAAATCTTGAACTCTTATTGCCTCATCTTTTTCCTTATCTAATTCTGATATTTTTTCTTCTAATTTATTTAAAGTTTCTGGTCTTGTATATGTTCTCATTCTAACTCTTGATGCCGCTTCATCTATTAAATCTATTGCTTTATCTGGTAAGAACCTATCATTTATATATCTAACAGATAAATTAACAGCTGCTTTTATTGCTTCATCTGTTATTTTTACATTATGATGTGCTTCATATTTGTCACTTAAACCCTTTAATATTTCAATCGTTTCTTCTATAGTTGGCTCTCCTACTGTAACAGGACTAAATCTTCTTTCTAGAGCCGCATCCTTTTCAATATATTTTCTGTACTCATTTAATGTTGTAGCACCTATTAATTGTACCTCTCCTCTAGCTAAAAGTGGCTTTAAAATATTAGCTGCATCAACTGCACCTTCTGCTGATCCCGCTCCTACTATGGTATGAATTTCATCTATGAATAATATTACATCTCCTACTTTTCTAACTTCTGCTAAACATTTTTTTATTCTTTCTTCAAAATCCCCCCTATATTTAGCTCCTGCCACCATACTAGAAATATCAATGCTTACCACTCTTTTGTTTTTTAATAACTCTGGTACATCTCCACTTACTATTTTCTCTGCTAATCCTTCTACTACTGCTGTTTTACCAACTCCTGGTTCACCTATTAAACATGGATTATTTTTTGTTCTTCTTGATAATATTTGAATAACTCTTTCAATTTCATCTTTTCTTCCTATTACAGGATCTAATTTTCCTTCAATTGCTTGTTTTGTTAAATCTGTTCCAAATTGATTTAAAGTTGTTGTTTGATTATAACTTCCTAAATTTTTTGTAGAACCTCTATTATCATTTATACTCGCATTATCATCTTCATTTATAACTTTTATAATTTCATTATATAATTTTTGAGGGTTAACATTTAAATCTATCATTATTCTTACAGCTACACTATCTCCCTCTCTCATTATGCCTATTAATAAATGTTCTGTTCCTATATATTCAGAACCTAATTTTCTTGCTTCTCTAAATGCATTCTCTATTACTCGTTTAGTCCTTGGAGTAAATCCGACTTCAGATTCTTGAACAACTTCTCCTCTGCCTATTAATTCATCTATTTCTTCTGCAATTTTCTCAGCTGTTATTTCCTGATTTTCTAATACTTTACTAGCTACCCCTGTACCTTCTTTTATAAGTCCATATAACAAGTGCTCTGTTCCTATATAATTATGCCCAAACTCAATAGCTAATTCTTGTGCAATTTCTAGAGCTTTTTCTGCTCTGTTTGTAAATTTATACATCATAATTTAACACTTCCCTTCTATTCATTTATAATTTGTTTAATCACTTCTGCTCTTTTTATGTCTCTCTCATGTGCATCTAAATTTTTTCCTAAATATTTTTGTAAATTTCCTACTTGTGTATATAAATTAATTTTTGACACTTTTGAGTCATTTAATTCTTTAATAATCCCCAAATCTGTACCTAATTTTACTATTGACATTAAATTTCTACATTCCTCTGATGAAATTTTTTTTGAAAATGCCAATATTCCATAAGCCCTATACACCTTGTCCTCTAATTCTATTGCTTTTTTTGCTAAATACTTTCTAGCTAATCTTTCTTGTTCTATAACTTTTTCGGTAATAGTCTTTAGATTTTTTATTATTTCATTTTCTGTCAATCCCAAAGATTGATTATTAGAAATTTGATAAATATCTCCTTGACTTTGTGTTCCTTCTCCATAAATTCCTCTTATATTCATACCAAATCCATTTACAACATTTAAAACTTTTGTTATATTACCTGTTAAAGTAAGTGCAGGTAAATGTACCATTACAGATGCTCTCATCCCTGTTCCCACATTAGTTGGACATGCTGTTAAATATCCATATTGTTCATTAAAAGCATAGTTTAATAAAGTATCTATTTTTTCATCTATTTCGACAATTAGATTTTTTAAATTCTCTAAATCCATACCTGAACTAAATACTTGTAATCTTAAATGATCTTCTTCATTTATCATTACACAAATATTTTCTTCTTCATTTATCAATATAGCCCCTATTTCTTCTTTATCTATTGCAAAATCTGGACTAATAATATGTTTTTCAATAAGTGTTAATTTAGTAATATCATCTATATCTTTTAATCTTAAAAATTTTAATCCATAACCTAAACTTGGTGTTATTTCTTCTATTTTATTTAATATTTTATACATATCTTCTTTAGATGCCCTTGTTTTAAAAGGAATTATATCTAAATTTCTTGCTAATCTTACTCTTGAACTAATTACCACATCAGAATCTTTACCATTTTGTAAATACCAATTCATATTCTCTTCCTACCTTTCTTAAGTTATTATTTTCTATTTTCTATTTCTTTTATTTTATCTCTTATTTTTGCAGCATCTTCATATCTTTCTTCTTTAATAGCTTTTTTTAACTCATTATTTAATTGTTTTATTTCAGTATTTTCACTCTTTTCTATTTTCTTATTATCAAATATATTTTCTTTTTTTGCTTTATTATTAATATTTAACATTCTACTTTTTCTGCCAATATGAGTATTAGAACCATGTATATTTTTCAATACTGGATTTATTTTTTCTGCAAAAGTATTATAACATTCACTACATCCAAATTTACCTGTTTGAATAAAATCATCGTAGGACATTCCACAGTTTGGGCATTTTAATATAGTTGTCGTTGAAAATCCAGGTAAAAATGCTGAATCATTATATTCATTAAAAAAATCTCCTAAAAAACTAGAAAAATTAATTGGTATATTAAAATCAATATTATCTAGTCCTAACTCTTTTGCACATTTATCGCAAAGTGCCATCTCCTTTTTTATTCCATTTATTACTTGAGTATATTTAAAATTAACTTCATTTTTTCCACAATTTTGACATAACATAAAAATCACTCCTCCTTATATTAATCTTCTACTAAATTAAGTAACATATTTTTAAAAATACTTGCTCTTAATGTATCTCTATAATCTTGAGGTATATTAAGTACATTATCACTTGTTGCCACTTTTAAAAGTCTTGCTTCTTTTTTAGAGATTATATTTGATGATAAAAAATTACTTATAAAAATATCTGCTTCTTGCGATGTTAGTTTATCTTCTATGCTAGATATTATATGCATCAAATAATTACTTTTTGTTATATTTATTTTTTTTATTTTAATGTGTCCTCCTCCACCTCTTTTACTTTCTACATAATAACCCTGAGAAGGTTTAAATCTTGTAGATATAACATAATTTATCTGTGATGGAACACAATTAAAATATTCAGCCAAATCATTTCTTTGTATTTCTATCCAGTCGTCATTATCTTCAAACATATCTTTTATAAAATTTTCTATTACATCAGACATTCTCATTTTTCGTCATCTCCTTTTTTGACTTTGACTTTCTTTGACTTATAAATATTATTATACACTCTTTATATAAATTGTCAATAGTTTTTTTAATATTTTTTGCCTTCAAAGGTTTCTTCTATTGCTATATCCTTTTCTTTGCAAATCGTTTCAATATCATTTATATATTTATAATTGTTTCTTAATTTTTCTTCTAAACTATTCAAGGCTTTATATTGTTTTGTGTAGGCATTATTATTACTCCTTTTCAAATTGACTATCTAATCTTTGTCATGTAAGTTGTTATTATGTTTTTATGCCCACATATATAATTGACAAATTTTAAATGCTAATAAAATATTAAATGCAAAAATAGTTAAAACATATATAATCTTAACTTTTTTGCTTTCAATCTTTTTTGATAAAAATAAACCGAAAATAGTAAGCAAAACAGCTAATATATTATATACAATTATTCTTAAATCATTTGCATTAAAATTTATGTTAAACATATTAGTTTGGGCAGATGGTACACAACCACATCCAAATATTTCAACAAAAATTCTTTGGTCTAATATGTTATAAATCGGTGTAAAGAAAAACATAAGCATGTATGGTAATGATAATATAGCTTTTTTATTCTTTAAATATATAATTATCCATAATGTCAATATAATTAATAATATAATATTCCAAATCATATTTAATTTCCTCCTAAAACACAAATTACTTTATCATTCTCCACAATTATACTATAACCTGTAAATTATTTGAATACTAATCATGTTAAAATTCGCCAAACTACATCAAATATTTTAGTAAGTGTATTCAATTTATGCCATTTTACCCAAAAACGTAAGAAAAAAACACCTGCTAAAATCCTGCAAACGCTTCATATTTCTTTGATTGCGGAGGATAGACTCGAACTTACGAGATTCGGGTTGTGAGCGAGACCTGACCACTTTTTGTAAGTTTGTGAAAATTAGAGTTTTTGTTGGTATTTCA
>CAUWNG010000114.1:0-5017 GCA_963560005.1 uncultured Clostridia bacterium | reverse complement strand
GATTCTGAACAAGTATATAAACTTAAAGGAAAATTAAAAAATGATGTTCGTGGTCAGAACTATAATATGGAAAAAATATATATGGATTTAAAAAAATTATTTTTGTTAAGAAAAAATTATTTAGCTATTCCAATAGAGGAAATACAAAAAAAGATAATTGAAATAAAATCATATATTTTATACGATAAAATGTCTGTGGAAGAAGTACAAAGTGCAATTATCCAAGTTAACGATACAGGAAAATTTAAAAGAGCAGTTTTAAATAAAGGACTTTCTAGTTTTTTGAGATTAGGGGATAATAATTTAACAAATGGTTTACCACTTCCATTTCCTATATTAACAAGTGTTTTTAAAGGAATAAGAAAAGGGGAAACAATGGCTTTTGCAATGCCTTCAAATTCAGGTAAAAGTAGATTTACAATTGATATAGCAGCAAATGTTGCTTTAGTACATAAAGAAAAAGTATTAGTAATATCTAATGAAATGTCAGAGGAAAAAATGAGGCTTTGTCTTATAACTACTATTATAAATAATAAAGAGATACAAAAAGTACATGGAATAGAATTATCTAAAACAGAAGGAGAATTACTAGAATTCAAATTTAGACCAGATAATATAAATGATGTAGAAGTAGATGATAAAGGTTATGTTTTAAGAAGGGAAAATGAGACACAAATAGAATTTGCAGATAGGCTTTCAAAAGTTTCTACAGAATATAATAAAACCATTCAAATAACAGATTGGGCAAATAAAGAAATTTTAAATTCGATTTATTTTATAAACATAACAGATCATACAAATGATGAATTAAAGAAAGTAATAATGAATTATTATTACAAAGAAAAAATAGAATATATTTTTTATGATACATTAAAAACAGACACTGCTAATATTGGCATAGGTGAAGAACTAAAAAAAACAGCAACAATTTTATCTAATTTGGCTCAAAATTTTAATTTGTTTATTTGTTCTACATTACAATTAGCGGAAAGTGATACATTGCCAGTAAATTTAAATGTAAATGATTTAGCAGTTAGTAGAACAGTAAAAGAAGTTTTAGATACATTGTGTTTAATGAAACAAATCCATAGAGATTCTTATGAGAAATATGAATATTCTTTAAAAGAAGTAGATACAAAATATTTTGATTTAAAGAAATATGATAATCCAGATGTTAGATATTATGCAGCTGTTGTTGATAAAAATAGAGCAGGAGCAAAACCGACATTATTATTTAGATTAAACTTAGCTTATAATATATGGGAAGAATTAGGATATTTACGCTTAAAAAGATAAAATTTTTAAGATTTTCTTAAATAGTTGCAAAAAAAATGATATAATAGTATAATTAAAAAGGATGGAAAATAATATATAATAGAGTTGGGAAATAGCATAAACAAAAATATTGGGAAAAAATAAATTTTAATGACGCAAAAATGTAATTATTTTTCAACAAGAAAGGAAGAAAAATATATGGAATATTTATATTTACTACAGCAAGCGTTAATATGGATAATAACAGTATTTTGGATTTATCAAATTATAATTAGTGTTTGTTCTTTAATTAAACTTAAAGATAAGCCATTAATTGAAAATAAAAATCATAGGTTTATGGCAATAATTCCAGCACATAATGAAGAGACTGTTGTAACAGATTTAATAAAAAGTTTAAAAAATCAAGATTACCCTAAAGAATTGTTGGATATATATGTAATAGCAGATAACTGTACAGATAATACTGCAGAAGTAGCAAGAAAAGCAGGAGCAATTGTTTACGAAAGATTTGATTTGTCTAAAAAGACTAAAGGCTATGCTTTAAATTGGTTTTTACAACAAAAAATTGAAGAAAATGCTCCTTATGATGCTTTTTGTATATTTGATGCTGATAATATAGCAGATAGTAATTTTATAAAAAATATGAATAAAAAACTTTGTCAAGGAGAAGATGTTGTTCAAGGATATAGAGACATAAAAAATCCAACAGATAACTGGATAACTGCGGGTTATGCAATCTTTTACTGGACCATGAATAGATTTTATCATTTAGCAAGATACAATTTGGGACTTTCACCACTTATAAATGGTACAGGTTTTATGGTAAGATTTGACGTTATAAAACCAGAAGGATGGAACACAAAAACTCTTACAGAAGACATAGAATTTTCTTTAAAAAGAATTATAAAAGGTAAAAAATTAGGATGGGCAGTTGATGCTATAGTTTATGATGAGCAACCACTTGGATTTAAACAAAGTTGGAAACAAAGAACAAGATGGACTGTAGGACATATTCAATGTATAAAAGAATATACAAAACCATTAGCAGTAGCAGTAAAAGAAAATAAGACTATGATGAATTTTGATGGCTTATTATATATAATGGGAAGTATACCAATGTTCATACTAACTTTAATATTGTTAGGATTAAATTTTATAATTTATGCAGTAAATGGAATGACATCTACAGACTTAGTTATGAATTGTATAAGATATTTTGTACCAACATTTTTATTACCAATAGGTACAGCAGTAGTTATAATGTTACTTGATAAAAGAGAAATAAAACCAATGATTAAAGGATTATTGTGTTATCCATTATTTTTAGGTTCATGGTTATTAATAAATTTTAAATGTTTATTTAAAAGGGATACATCATGGGATAAAATTGAACATGTTAGAAGCGTTAATAAATTAAATCAAGTAAAAGCAGAAGTCGATTTGAAAAATTAAAATATTAATATATGAAGAAAATGGAATGTACTATTAGTACATTCCATTTAATAATGGCGTGAAACTTATTTATATTATACAGGGTACATAAACATTTAAAAACTACCAAGCCCAGAAGTTCATTCTGGCACCAGAATCGCCAGTTTCAACATCCCAGCGTAGTTTCAACCGACCAGAAGTCCAAGTGACTGCGTCATCTGGAAGAACTTTGCTGCCAATTTTTCGTCCACCAATTTCTTGAGTTTCACTGCTCATTTTCCAAATAAATCCCACAGAACCATCAGGTCTATACACGTAAACATAAGACCTTAACAGTGGAGATGTGGTTACTTGCCCAACTGTATAATAAGTTAAAGGGTAAGATGAACTAGCGCTGATGCTAATACTATCATTTTTTTTAGTATGAGCATCTACCCAAATTGTATTATATGCTGGACCACGAACTGCCTGTTCTTCTACTTTTTTTGTTTGCTCTTTGTTCTCATAGGGATTACCATAAAATATAGTAATTCCATTTTCAGAATAGAGGATATCACCAAATTCAGGTTTTGTTGTATCCTCTACTGCAGAAACACACAAAGAGGATAATGCGAATAATGACAGCAGTGTTAACAATGCTGTAAACTGAAGTCTAAAACTCTTTTTTTTCATACTGACACTCCTTTTAATGTTTAAGTTTGTTATATGAGTTTCACGCCAATTTATTATGTGAGAAAAATTATTAATCTCACACAATAATAAATGATTTCTATTGAAATCATAAATATTATATCATATAGTAAAGAGATAATACAATTATTAAGATTTTTTAATGTTTATGAAGTACCTGATACATCTGGATTTATACCACTTGTCAAAATGAATAACCGTTTATCTATTTAGTCCACTTATCATTAAATATAACCACTTGCCACATAAATATTGTAACTTTTGTATATTATGATTTATAATGTAGGGCGAAAGGAGGAATTAGAATTCAAACTCAATTAGAGAAAGGAGGAATATTGTTAACACATTAATTAACAATATGATTTTATGAAAATTGATATAGTAAAAAAAGTTGATGATAAAATGAAAGAAGATGAAATGATAATTGAAATATATAGTTCAGCCCAAAAACAAGATTTAAATGAATTTTTTGAATCACTAAATGATTTTATATCAAAATATGACAAGAAAATAGTAGCTACAGATAATGACTATACTTTATTGGAGGTTAATTATAAAGACATAATAATAATATATAGTGATAAAAAGTCCAATTATTGTAGAACTAAAAATGGAACATACAAAATTAAAAGTAAATTATATGAAATAGAAAAATTGAGTGAAGATTTTGTAAGGATTTCGAAAAGTTGTATTATAAATATTAGACATTCAAATAAATTTGATATAAGTGAGGTAGGAAAGATTATTATTAAATTAGATGATGGTTCAGAAGAAGTTGTTTCAAGAAGAAAAACAAAAAATATTATGAAATACTTAGAAGAAAGGATGATATAATATGAAAAAAAGAAAAAAAATATTAAAATTTATAATATATTATATAATGGGATTTATTTTATTTACTTCGATTGCATATATTGTACAATTAACTATATTTGCAGTATTAACAAATGATGTTATTATACCAGAAGTGGAAGTACTACTTTTTCCGTATCATTTGTTTTATCTTTTACCGTGGTATGTGGGAATATATACTATATTGTTCTTTTTAATAGTTTATATAGTACATAAGTATGATATATATATAGTGAATAAATTAAATAAAGAACTAGAAAAGTTGAAAGGAGAGAATAAAGATGAATAAAACTAGGATTATGATAATTGTTTTAATTGTTATAGTGTTAATAGCAATATTATTTGGTGTTTTTATGGCATATAAAACACATAGAACGCCATTATATGTGGAAGATTTATCTAAAGCAGTGGAAGATCTTACAAGTGAAGTAGAAGATGAAAAAGATAGAATGTTTAAGCTTGCATTATATAATGAATTATTTGATAGCAAAATGATGATAGATAGACATACAAATGAACAAAAGAAATTTACTGATGAAGAAATGAAAAAAATATATAATAATATTGGTGGAAAAGAAAGGGTTTTAAAGTACTTAAGTGAAATTAAGGATGATGGGCAAAGACGAAATGAACTTCAGTTAGCTTTAGAATTAAATCTTATTAGTAAAGAAGAGCTGGATAAAATGTGGTAAATGTTTGAAATATTAAATCCTCGGTAAATTGTAAAAGTAAAATAAAGTTTGTAAAACTAACGTCTATTGTAAGATTA
>CAUWNG010000113.1:0-5073 GCA_963560005.1 uncultured Clostridia bacterium | reverse complement strand
AAATTCAGGTCTATTAAAGGTATATCCCGAAACATTGTCATCTATGTAGAAGTCTTTATCTTCGATAATCCAATTACGAGTATAAGCATAATCTTTAATAATTCTTTTTTGTTCTTCTATACTTGAGTAACTTTCTTTATCTTCGTCTCTAGACAATCTACAATATCCTACAACTGTCATTTTCCCTCCTTTTGCCTGATATTGCTTACGTCTATGTTAGCATACATTGTCTAATAATTCCACTTGTTTTGTAACAATTTTATTAAGAACTTCGGGATAATTCTCTTTGCCAGTTACGAATATACCTACCTTGTACTTTTGTTCTTTATATTTCTCGATTAGTTCTTTTGTCTCTCTCTTTTCTAATTCTTCCTCTGCCAAATAAATTTGCACATAATTATAGCTTAACACTTCTGAAAATTTACATTGCATTACTCTTAGACTCCTTCATAACATTTCTAATAAATGTTATTCACAATGGAGATTGTCCTAGACATCTCTATTTATATAAGTTCAAGATGTTATGAAATTTTCTCATTTTTGAGAAAAAAGTTTAAATTTTAAAAAATTAAAAAATATTTATTAATAATGAGTATATTTTCTAATATTATGAGCTGAAGATTATCATTAAATTCTGAATTTTATTAGTTTTATATGGTATCTATAATATATAATTAAATATATTAGTATAAAAACACCTAAACATTAGACCAAATGTCTAACATTTAAGTGCTTTTAGTCCTTGCTTTATAATAGCATACACAACTTTATACTTTCATTATCTTTTAAATTCAAATTTATATTATACATTTTTTAATAAATTTCTATTAGAATTAAATAAGTTTATCATTTCATCTATGTACTCTTTTTGAGTAACTGATTTTCTCCATTCATAAGGTAATGGTAAGTTAATTTGTTTTGCTATTAAATTCATAAAAATTGATCTTGGGGCATCTAAAATTTCAGATGATGTATAATATTCGCCTTTTGGATTACAATATAACCAATAATCTAATTTTTCATTAATTTTGATGTTTTCTAATGCTTGAATTGGTTTCAACTGTAAAACTGTAAATAGCTCATTTTCAATTTTTTCATCAAAATTAAATGGAATTAAATGCAAATGAGCATGTACTATACTTTGGGAATGTCTGCCATTTTCTGTTGAACCATGTTCTAATAATATTGAATTAATATTAAAGTATTTTTTGTAAAAGTTTTTTATTATACATATAATTTTTTCTACATGTTTCAGCTCATTTCGTGATAATTCAGCAAATCCATTTACATGTTGCTTTGTTGTTATCATTAAATATCCTCTAACAGGACTGCCTGTAGCTTGTGTAATCAATATTAGCTCATCTTCATATAAAATAATATTTTTCTCTTTTTCGTTATTATTATCTCCATTTTTTACCAAACCACAAAATACGCAATTTTTCATTTACTTATTCATCCTCTTTTTATAATATGTGTTAACTCTTTTAGGTATTTTCCGTTTATTAACATATCTCTAATATTACTAGGCCTTAAATCTATATTTTTTAATTCTTCTGCAGTAACCCATTTAAAATCTAATAGTTTTTCTTTCCCTTTATCATCTTCAATTCTTTGATAGTCTCTTATTTCTAATTCGTATTTAGGTTTTATTATGTAATAAAATTCTATTCCGTGACATGTTTTATTATTTTTGGTCCAAAAGTTTTCTTGTATTGCAAACAAATTTAGCTCTTGAACATCACAACTAATTTCTTCCTTTATCTCGCGAACAATGGCTTGCTTAGAATCTTCTCCAATCTCAATATGTCCACCCGGTATATGATAATAAGGCGTATTATCTACTCTCATAATTAAAAAGTTATTTCCTTGTTTAATTATTCCACAAGTTCTTCCATGAAATTCTACTTTCTCAGTTTTAATTTTTAAATCCATAACATTTTTTCTCCTTTATAACAAACTGTTAATTTTTTCAATGATGTTTTTATTACTTGTATCTAATACTATTGATGAGCTATCTTTTAAAACTTCTTCATATGATTTATAATAGGTCTCTATATTTTTATCAAAGTCGCTTTTAATTATGTTTTCCCTTTGCTTAAATCTATCAATTAAAATATTTTTATCTGATACAAAATCAATTTGAGTTCTTTTATCCTCATAAAAACTAATTGTATTAATAAAAGCATGACTACATATAATATATTCTTTATTAATAATTTCATATTTAGGCATATAGTTTATTAATTCTGTATATTTCCTACAAAAATTTATATAATCCTTCTCCGTGCTAATTAATTTAATTTCATCTATAATTCTGCATAACTTCTCACCAATAAATTTAATCGTATTTTTATGCCATTTAACCATCAATTCCAATGGAATTTTACTCTCATATAAAGAACATCTTAAATAATAATCTCTCATATTCTCATTTTCTAATACAGGGAAATGTTGTGTATATTTATATAAATTTTCTTCAGGATTATCATTAAAGAAGTCCCATCTTAATTTTTCGACCTCTAAAGCTAGAAAATTATTATGTTGTGCAATTAATTTACTTGTATATGTCTTTCCAGCTGCTGGAAGTCCTCCTATTGTTATAATTTTCATTCTTCTACCTCCGCAAAAACTCTACAAGGAGAGCCATCAAATTCAGCAAAATTTAATGGTATTGCATAAATTTTAAATTTTTTATCAATTAATAAATTCATATTACATACATTTTCTACTATTAGAATATTTTCTTCTAATAATTTTTTATGTATTGGATAAGGAAATTCGTCAGGCGTAGGAATGTCTAATAATATCATTTTTGGTTTTTTAGATATTAAAAAGTCTATTAACTTTTCATCAAGAGTTGAGAGATCACTAAATAAATTATTTATTCCCTTTTCCATATGTCTAGAATAAAGAAGAAATACATCTTCATCGTTAATAGCTAAATCAGGTTGGTAAATATCAATTACCTTACCTTTCCCTATAAAGTTGTTAAAATTAAATTCATTTGACTTTTTACCACTATTTATCATATGAAAAGGGAAGTCCATATGAGTTCCAAAATGCGTATTAATTGTAATCTGATGTTCATTATAATTATTTTCCCCGATTATAGCATGTTGTTTAAAAATTATTTTTGGTTCTCCTGTAAAAACTGGAGTATCTTTTGTAAGTAACAATGATAAATCAATATACTTATTCTCTTTCATATACATCTTCTCCTCTATTTCTTTTTAGAATTCTTTCTTGAATTTTACTTCCTATATATAATGCTATCTCATTAGGCTTTTTATCTTGTGTGTTTATAATTTCTGCATCAAATAAGCTTACAGTTATATCTCTTAAATTTCTTTCAATTGTATCAAATTCTTTAGGATTTGATACCAATAATTTTTCCATATAAGCCATTGGCTTATCTCGTTTTTCATTCCTTCTCAATCTTTCTTCTGTGCTAGCTGTCAAATAGAATGCTAATTCAGGTTTTGGAAATAGTTGTAACAATTTATGAACTTCTTTTGCTAAAGTCTCTGGATATTTTCTTTGCATTAAAGCATAGCTTCTTAATGCAAAGTATGAATCTTGTAGTATTATGCAATCTTCCTTAGGCTTATATTTATATAAGTCTTCGTAAATTGCTAAAGTATATAATTTGTTAATCAAATCTGGATGCAATTTTCCTTTTTTTGATTGTGCTACTGTAAAGTCATAAATTGCAGAATCATCACTAAGTGTTCTTGTTTGAATTCTTTCAATACTCATAAGTTCTGATAAATATTTTGTAATAGTTGTTTTTCCTGATAAATCCATACCTTCAATTAGAATCTTTCCTTTTTCTTTTCTCAATATTATATTAACCTCCTTGGTTCTAATTTTATTAAATTAAGTTTGAGACGTCAAATGCTTGCGTTTTTCTTATTGCGAAACTTTATTGTGGAATTTGTTTCGTGATAATTGATTTTTAGTAGATTTTATGATAAAATAGAGACAAATTTTGTAATATTTATTAAATATTTTATTAAAAGTATATTTGTAAGAAACAGGTGATATTTATTTATAAGATCAATGATATTAATGTTGGTGAAAAATTACAATATTATCGAAAACTAAAAAACAAAACACTTTTAGATGTCGGCAATTACATTCATAAGTCGAAAGCAACAGTATCAAAATATGAAAATAATCAAATTATTCCAGATTCAATAACTTTATTAGAACTATGTAATTGCTTAGATATACCTATAACCGATTTTTTCCCAGTCATAAAAGAAAACAATAACAACTATAATTCATTGTTTAACCCATTTGGAACTGATAAATTATTTATGTATTATTATACTGATAATAAAATTATGACTTCTATTATTGATACATTTATTTCAGAAAATCAGTATAATTGTAAGTTTTACAACGGAGTAAGAGATATCTCTACTTATCAGCATTGTGCATACTTTTATGAAGGTATTTTTGAAGCTAATAGAACAACTGCATATTTTACATTGCATAATTCATCACATAAAAATAATATGCTTGAAAAAGTTCAAATTGTAGTCAATATTCCTTGGTCGGACAATATAAAAGTATGTAAAGGATTAATCCTAGGTCTTACACCAAATTCTCTTCCAATAGTGAAGAAAATAATAATCTCATCTTGTGAAATAAAAAACATTTATAAATATAATGATGCATTAACTTTTTCTAAAGAAGATGTTAAAAAAATATATTATGATGGTGCTTTAATTTTAGAAAATAAAAATTATGATGAATTCTTTTTTGACTTTTAAAATAATCAAAATAAGAACTAAGCAGAATAATACTTAGTTCCTATTTTAATTATTTTACTAAATTCTCTGGATTTAATGGTTTCAATTCATCTAAAACAAAAACACCGTTCTTCCTTACAAGTACATCATCAAACCATATTTCTCCTCCACCATATTCTGATGTTTGTATATTTACTATATCCCAATGTATACTAGAACGATTACCATTGTCGCTTTCCTCAAGACTATCACCTGGTGTAAAATGAAAACTACCCTTTATTTTTTCGTCAAACAATGTATCTCCTATTGGCTTTTC
>CAUWNG010000112.1:0-5093 GCA_963560005.1 uncultured Clostridia bacterium | reverse complement strand
TAATTGCAATTATAATGTAGCTTGGTCTAATCCTAACTTTGAACTTTGGCTATTGGCACATTTTAAGAAAGTAAGCAGATATGTTTCAAAAGATGATGTATTACAAGAACTTAGCAAAGAATTTCAGAAAAAAGGTTTAGGTGATTATACTAAAAACGATACAAATATATTTGATAAAGTTACTGGCGAAGGAAAGTTACATACTGCGATAAAAAATTGCGAATATATGGAAGAATTAAATAAAGATGGACAAGCATCACAAAGAAATCCAATGACTAAAGTATATAAAATCGTTGATGGATTAAAAGAGTATTTAGAATAAATCTTACGAAAGAAAAGCAGGGTATGAGAGTAATTAAAAGTTACAGGATTATTTTGCTTTTTTAATAATAAATTTAAAAGTAGATAGGAGATACAATGAATAGAGAAGAAGAAATCAAAGTTATTATTAATGAATTAGTGAAATTAAAATCCATAATTGAAACTGAAAACAAACTTAATTTAACAGATAAAAATATTTTTTTAGAAGATATAGTGTCTCAAGTGATAAATATAATGTATGAATATTATTTGAAAAATACCAATTTTAATATTTGTAATTATCCTTGCATTGATTTAATAGATGAAAATAAAAAAGTTGCAGTTCAAGTTACTACTAATGTAGCACATGCTAAAATTCAAAACACTTTAGATAAATTTTTTGCAAAGGAATATGATAAGAATATTGACCAAATTAAATTTGTTGTATTTCAAAATACTACATATAGAGGAACATTTAAAACGAAAAGAAATTTTAAATTTTGCTACGATGATGATATAATTACATTTGATAAATTATTGTCAGAAATAAAAACTCTGGATGAATTTAAATTAAAGAAATTGTATGATTATATTAATACTGCATTAGTGAAAAATATTTATACAACTAGTTGGATGATTGACAATACAAGAAAGTCATTAAATAATTTAGGAAAAAGGTATAATAAAACTCTAGATGTTTTTAATCAAGAAGAAGAAAAATTAAAGGCTTTTTTTATAGAGAAATATAATAAAAAGAAAGTTATAGAATTATTAATTGATTTAATTATTAATATTGAGAATAATGGAATATATACAGGAGTTAACACAGAAAAAGTAATTAATGAATTTTCTATAGATAATATAGAAAAAATAAAGAAAAAATTGGAGATATACAAAGAAAAGGTTATAGAAAAGAAAACTGATTATTCTGAAAGGATAAAATTTGAGACATTTTTTAAAGAAAAAATGCAACAAATTAACTTTTTACTTAATATATTTTCTAAGAAAACATTGATATACACTGGAAAAGCTGGTATAGGTAAAAGCCATACATTAGCTACTTTTATATATAAATACTATGTCAGTGAAAACAAGCCAGCAATATTATTGTTAGGACAAGAATTTGTGACTAGTGAAAATATAGAAACACAAATGTCTAAAATTATGAATTACAATGATAATTTAAAAGATTTGTGTAATTATATAAACAATATTGCAATATCAAAGAATATAATTATTCCAATTATAATAGATGGAATAAATGAAAGCAATGATAAAAGTATATGGAAGAGAGGACTTATAAATTTTATAAAAACTATTACAAATTTTAGTAATTTAAAACTAATTTTATCCTTAAGAGAAACATATTATAGATTGTGTATATCAGAAGAAATTGAAAATATAGATAAATTGGAAAAAAATAAACATAATGGATTTGGCAGTAGAAGTTTTGAAGCTGCAAAAGAGTTTTTTGATTTTTATAATATTCCAGTGCCTATTACACAGCTTATCAATAGAGAATTTAGTAATCCTTTATTTTTAAGCATTTATTGTGAAATTGTCAGCAAATATAAAATTAACATGAATGAGTTTAAATATGATAATTTCATAAATATATATGATAGCTATTTGGAAAAAGTTAATCAATTAATTATAGATAAATATGAAATCCAAACACAAAAAAATATTGTTATTGAATGTTTAAATGTTATATCAAGAGATAGTATTATTAAGAATAAATATAATTCATATGAGGATGCTTTAAGTTCAATAAAAGAAATAGCAGAAAGATATGATATAAAAAAAACAGATATGCTAAACGAGTTAATTAATAACGGGATATTATATAGAGAAGGAAGAGGTGAATCAGAAGTACTAATTTTTACATATGAAAGATATGAAAAGATATCTAAAGCAGAATATTTATTAAGCAATATAAAGAGTCATGAAGATTTGAAAGAACAAATTAATTCGGGAAATTTACATGATTACTTTGATATATCAGACAAATTTGATAATGGAATATTAGAAGAACTATTAATAATGATACCAATGAAGTATAAGAAAGATATTTTTGAAATTGTGGATTTAGACAAGATATCATTTAAATACTATTTAGATAACTCATATATAAATAGTTTAATATGGTTAAAAAATTATTACAATATAAATATTGTAGTAGAGAATCTAAAAAGGCTTTTTCAAGAAAATTACGATGAACAACTAATTGATATGCTGATAAAGTGTTCCTATATTTATACTAATCCATGCAATATAAAGTTATTACATAGATATTTAATAAATTTTAACATGCCTGAATTAGATTATAGGTGGACAACTATAATAGAAAACTATTATGATAATTTTAATAAAACTACAATAGATAATATTATAAATTATTGTATAACATATGGAAATGAATATTTGGATGAAGAAACAATATATTTAGTAGCTATAATGTTATCTTGGTTTTTATCATCTACTAATAAAGAATTAAGAGATAAATCGACAAAAGCTTTAGTAAGAATGCTAATAAATAAAAATAATATTTCAAAAAAAATAGTTGAAATATTTCAAAATGTAAAGGATTTATATATTTTAGAAAGAATTATTGCTGCTATTTATGGAGCTATAATTAGGAGTGAAAGAGATAATGATTTAAATGAGTTAGCCAATAGCATTTACACTCTTATATATAGAAATGAACATACTCTAGACAATATTGCAATAAAAATCTATGCTAGAAAATTGTTTCGATTTTTGAAAATTAATAATAATATTAATTTATATGATGAAATAGATAAAGAAAAAAAAGGCGATTGGTATCAAGAACTACCTACAAATGAAGAAATTGATAAAATGTATTTTTTTAATATAGATGAATGTTCAGAAGACCCAAGAAAATTCGCAAATACTGAAATCATTAGGTCTATGGTTACGGAATATGGAAGAGGAACATGTGGATATGGGGACTTTGGTAGATATACATTACAACCTATGTTACAACCATTTGCATACAATTTTGATGATATTCAATTACTTGCAAATATAGCTACAAAACGAGCATTTGAATATGGGTATGATTATACACTATTTGGAGAATATGATAGAAGTGTAAAAATGTATCAAACAAGAAGTGAAAACTATGTGGAAAGAATAGGAAAAAAATATCAATGGATAGCTACTTTTGAAGTACTATCAAAACTTTATGATAATTATATACCACAATATGACGCATATAGCGATACTATAATAGATTTTCAAAAAAGAAAATATTATGATAAAAATCATATACAAACAAACATTAAATCAAAAGTTGAATATGCAGAGTATGATTTAGAAGAAGAATATCCACATGTATTGTATACAGATACTACTAACTTTATATTAAAACAAAATGATGAGACTGGATACTTAGAAGAAAGTAAATTTGAGTTTGAAGAAGAAAAATATGAGAAATTTCTAGTGAAAGATTTTTGGGGAGAAAAATATATATCTTTGTTCAATTTATATTCATTAGAAAACAGAAAAATATCTTCAAATATGATAAATAGAAAAGCATTTACTATATCACAAACTGCATATGTATATAAAAATGAAGATGAATTATTAAAGAGTAATTTTCATAAGTTTTCACAAGGTACATATGTTGAATTCTATAATATTGAATTGTTTGATATACCTTTTTCAAAAAAATATTTGACTGAAAACTCATATAATAACGAATATTTTGATATCAATAATGGATATAAAATATGTTATCAAGAATATATATGGGAAAAATATCAAGATGAATCAATAGAAAATTCAATAAAAATATTGTTACCAGCTAAATGGGTAATAGAAGAATTTGATTTAAAGCAAAAGTCGGAGGGAAAATGGTATAATGAAACAGATTTAATTTGTTTTGATAGCAGTATCATGGATATGGGAACAGGACTTTGGATTAGACATGATTACTTTGTCGAATATTTAAAGAAAAAGAATTTAAAAATGGGATGGACAATCTATTCGGAAAAATCACAAAATAAGAAATATAAATCTTGGAGAAGTGATGTTTTGGCAAATGATAATATTAGCGAGTTCGAGACAAAAAATTACAAAGAAGAAGAATGGCAATCAACCTTTACTATATAAAACAAATTAATAAGATGTATTTTTAATTTATAAATAAAAAACTAGAGGTAAATATGGAAAATATAGAAATAACAAATGAATATGATATAAAAATATTGAATTTAATTTTTAAGAAATTATTTGACAATCAAATTGATTACAGTACTAAGCAAATAAATGAAATTTTAAATAGTGAATTTTTATTTTTTAAGAGAAAGAGAATTATAAAACAAACACAAGAATCCAGCACGCAATTATTTAGTCAGAATATTCTTGAAGCATATTTATTTGTTGAAAAAATGTTTGATAATGATATTAAAGAAATTTATGATAATATAAAACAAGCAAATAATATAATTCAAAATGAAGAAAAGAAAAAGTATTATTTAGAAAAGAATCATTTAATGTTGGATGAAATTATAGAATTTAAAGAAAAACAATTTCTAAAAACACTAAAATTATATTGTAGTGATTTATATTTATATGGGAAAACTTATAATTTTCCTTTTAGAAAACAATATGATTATGCTATATACAAAATTTATTATAATCCCCAAAATGATAGTACTATATTAGCAATGTTGCAATATTTAAAAAATGATGAATATAAAGAGTTAGAGAGCTTGAAACTAAAGGATAAAAATGGATATATTAATAAATTGACAATTATGATAGTT
>CAUWNG010000111.1:0-5154 GCA_963560005.1 uncultured Clostridia bacterium | reverse complement strand
TGAAAATATAGTGAAAATTAAGACATAAAAGTATATTACTTCAAAAATAAAATGGCTTAGAATTGATTTTAAGAGGTCGATTTTAAGCAAAAAATGGAGAAATTTTTTTGTTGACAATTTTAATAAAATGAAATATAATGATAGCATAAATTGACATTTACATAAAAGAATGTTACAATTGTATTACAAAAATATTACATTTGTAAATTTTTTTTAATAATTGTTGACACTAAAGATTAATTATTGTATAAATAATAAAAAGAATAAGAGCCGAAGCCCTTATTTAAAATTGTTGTTTTTGGGAGTTTGAGTTTTATCCTTATAAATTGAGTTAGGATAAAGCTCAAATTTTCGTTTTGAAGATTCGTATTTAAACGAGTATTTACTTTTTGAGCAAATATGTACTAAAAAGCACAATCCGCAAAGCGAAAATACCTACACCAATCAACCAGCTTAAAATATAATTAAGCATAAGTAGATACCTCCTTCTTTAGTTTTTGTGCACCAAACCATCGAGAGAAAGTCAGGTGCATAAAACAATATTTAGCTGGTCATAGAACCTAAATATTAATCTATGCACCCAACTTGAAGGAGTAAAAACAACTGTACATACTATATCAGATTTTATTTAATTAATCAATACAATTTTACAAAATTAGTCATAAAAAAACATGTAGATTAAATCTACATGTTGAATGGGTTTAGCACTATAATTAACATAATATATTATACATTATATTTTTAAAAAAATCAAGTTAAAAATAAATATTTTTTATAAAATTCGACAAACTAATAATGGTGATAATTTTGAAAAAGAAAAACAACCATTACAAAACAAGTTTAAAATATTTTAAAAGAATTTTGAAATATAATAAAAATATAAGTGAAAATGAATGGGATAGAATAGCTCAAGATAATAGTTTATTTAGTTCGTTTACTTTAAAAATTAAAAATGATGTAAGAGATTTTGAGGAACTAAAAGATTTATATAAGTGATGTATATTAGGGGAAAAATAGAAAATCTAAGAAATAAGCTTCACAAGAGCATAGAAAAGTATGGACTAAATTCAAAACAAACACAAAAAATTAGTAGAGAGCTAGACGAGCTAATAAATTATTTTAATAAGCAACAGAGATTGTTTCCAAACGACAGTAAAACAAGTGAAAAGTATAATTTGTCAATTAAGAAACTAAAACAGCTTACAATTGATTTTAATGAGTTTCCTACAGTGGAGAGTTGGAATTATTATGCCAAAAACAATAATTTATTAAATAGTGAAACTTTGAAATATATTTCAGGATTAAATTGGCATGAACTAAGAGAAAAAATATTATACGAAATTTGTCAAAAAAATTTTTGAAAAATTTTTTTCTGCAGAGTATCAATACTTTGCAGATTTTTTTGTCGAAAACGGATTTGCATTACCCTGAAAAATGTATTATCATTGAAGAAACAAAGAAAGAGACAACTTAATTGGCACTTAAATTGTCTCTATAGGATATATACTTAAAACATCAATATATATACAATTTAAGTATATACCCATTTGTTAAAAAAGTCAAATGGAGGTTATATATTATGGAATTAGAAAAAATTATAAGAGAAGAAGAATATCAGAAAATTAAGACGATGCTAAACAAAAAGATGATTTTTATACAAAAGAAGAACTTATAAATTTAATGCAATTTTTAATGCAACGCCAAAGAAAAGTTATAAAAAACGAAGTGAAAATATAAAAAGCATAAAGAAATACAATAGTTAAAAAATGCTTTAAATAGCATCTTACAAGAAATTATAAAAAAAGAAGGGGAAATATAAAAACCATTAAAAGCTCTTAGGAACCAGTACCAACGGTGTGGAGGTTCAAGTCCTCTCATCCGCACCAACGACGTTTCTGTTCGAACTAATAGAACAGATTTGATACAAAATCAATCAGAAAATAAAATCTGGTTGATTTTTTTGTTGTCTATAAACAATATTAAAATCATCCAATCGAAAGGATGGTGCAAAATCAGAGTTAGAAGAATATTTGAAAAACATATAATCTGTAAAAAAGTGACATTTCTTTGAAATGTGATATAATATGGGCAATTGATTATGTATAGTTATTCGCCAAGAACTATTTGATAACGGTTATATAGATACGGCTAAACCTGCAATTTTTGGTAATATATTAGGTAATATTAGATTTAGTAATTATATACCTGGAGAAGAAGTTGGCGAAATAATTATTAGCTTAAGACAATATTATGATGTTGCTTATACTGATTCTTTTAACTTAGGTAGTGATAAAAATTATTGTTTCTATAGGCACAATTGGATTGATAAAAGCTGCTATTACCTTTGATACATCAAAAGAGATTGCCTTTTCAACATATGCTTCACGGTGTATAAAAAATGAAATTTTTATGCATTATAGGAAATCAAACAAATATGCAAAGGAAATTTCTATTGATGAGCCTATTGGAGACGATGGAAAAGGTAATAAGCTTAAATTAGGAGATACTATTAAAGATCCTAAATCTAATTTTATTGAAAATATAGTAAACAAAAAAGATTTTATTCAGTTAGTGAGTATTATTCTTAACTATTTGGAAGAAAAAATGAGACTTGTAATGCTTTATCGAATCGGAGAGATATTACAGAGAGATATTGCTGAAAAACTGAATATTTCTCAAACCCATGTTTCAAGAATTGCAACAAAAGCTACTAGCAAAATCCGAGAAGTTAATAATCAACAAGTACATTATAAGGAGGTATTTTCTATGGCTATAGTAGGAGATGAATACAGACTCTCTTTTTCATCCAAAGATATTAGCAATTTTAACAAGATTTTTGCAACTCTTTTGCAAAATCTAACATTCACTGAAAAGTCACCTGATTTTAGGGTTAACTGCAACAGAGAACGGATTGTAGTTCAAATACCTGCACATCCAGAGTCGTTTTCTTTCATTGCACAAATCATTCAAGAAATTGATGATTTTAGCGTGACTTTTGTTTCTGATAAAAGTACATTACCTGCAGACAGTACGGTTTCACAGGAAGTTGATTATGATTTGGATACGGTTTATACAGATAAAGAAACACTGGTTGAAGAACCGATTGTCGAAGATACTGCATCTAGTTCAAAAGAATTAAATACAGTTGTTGAAACAGATGCAGAATCTACAGTTGAAAGAGGCAGTAAGGTTAAAAAATTAAGAGATTATATGTTAAGTATGAGTTCTTTTACTGTTAAGGATTTGAAACATCACTTTCCTAATCTGACTAGTGGAACCATCAATAATACTGTGTATCTTGCCAAGAGAAAAGGGCTTATAACCGCTACAGGTAGAGGTAAATATTGCGTTAATAAAACTTAAAATGCCACAGATAAGGACATTGCTGTTAGATTTAATTGGCAATGTCTTTATCTTACAATAAAAAAAGAGAGTCAAAAAGTTGTAGATAACTACTTCGTTGGCATCAGAGAACGAAAAACTTGTAAGTATTGAAATATCAATGCTTTACAAGGTTTATTTTTATATAATAAATAATAGAGGTATGATTTTATGAAAAGATGTAAATGGTGTAATTTGAAAAATGAATTATATGTGAAATATCATGATGAAGAATGGTGTAAACTAAATTTGGATGATAAGTATCTTTTGGAAATGTTAATATTGGAATCTTTTCAAGCGGGACTTTCATGGGAATGTATCTTAAATAAAAGGGAAGATTTTAGAAAGGCTTTTGATAATTTTGAGATAGAAAAGATTTGCAATTATAATGAAGAAAAAATAAAAGAATTATTGTTAAACAATAAAATTGTAAGGAATAAATTAAAAATAAATGCTAGTATTAATAATTCTAAAATATTTAAAGAAATACAAAAAGAATATGGCTCTTTTAGTTCATATTTAAAAATATTTACAGATGGAAAAATATTTTATGAAACAGGAAAAATAACTTCCACTTTATCAGATAATATTTCAAAAAATTTACAAAAAAGAGGTATGAAGTTTGTGGGTTCTACAATTATATATTCTTATTTACAGGCAATAGGAATTATATATTCACATGATAAAGAATGTTTTTTATATAAAAAGTGAAAGTGGTATTAAAACCACTTTCACTTTTGCATTTAATTAACTATTAAAAAATTAAATGTTTTAAGAGTTCATAGCAAGTTTTACAAAATTTATGGTGTCTTCAAGAGTTCTAGCACCTCCTAAATAGCCAGAATAATGGCAAAAGTTAGCTGTTTTTATACCAGTTAATTCACGTAACTGGTAACTATCAAGCCCTCTCCAATCTTCAGGAACCTCTTTTCTATAAAATTTAGCCCCCGAATATAGTGGAACACATTGCCAGTTATATCCTTCTTCACGAATTGAAGGGTATATACAAAATTTAATATTCTTAGCTTTAGGATTTGAAGAATCGAGCAAAGTATCAATCCATGGTACAAATTGATTTAGTATAAGAATGTCATTTGTTGAATCTTTGATAGCTTTTTCAACAATTTTTTTTGATTTTATCTTAGCAAAAATTCTTGCTAAATAGTGATTAAAAACTAATTCTAAAAAGTTTAGTGCTTCAATAAAAGATTTATCAAAATCTTGTGGTTCATTCCAATTAGGATTGAAACTACAAATAATCTTGTTAATATCTGTAGAAGCAGTGTACTTTCTAGTCATTGCTGCTTCTTTGCTACTAAAAAAATCAATAGGTATTATTAATCTTTTTTTCATTGCCACGTAAATTTCCTCAATTAAACATACATCACAATCATATAAATTGAGCTCTTTTTGTATGATTTCATGTCCGAACTGATTCCAAATAAGAATTGGAGTTCTAAAAGACATAGAATCACGATGGCAAGAATTTGTTTTTTCTTTTAAATCAAAACCAAATTTAAATATAATAGCATCAGGATTAAAGTTAACATTATATTCAAATTCATTTGATCTATAGATGTAACCATTAAAAATTTTACCTAACAACATTCCAGACAAAATATCTGAAGAATCAAATGGACCACCATGAGTTATTAAAGTTGCTTCCCGAGGATTGTAAGTAATTTGAACATTCATATAAATACCTCCACTAATTTGTTTTAATTCCTATAACTCCTACTCTTAATAATTGTTCAAAAGAACTACCAACATTAT
>CAUWNG010000110.1:0-5207 GCA_963560005.1 uncultured Clostridia bacterium | reverse complement strand
GCATGAAGAGTTATTTAAAATGTTAAAATATATTAATCATGCCTCTTTTGTTCTATAATGTCGAAAAAACTCGTACGAAAATACTTGCAAATTTGCAAGAAACTTATATAATAAATATATAATTTATTTCAAAAAAATTTAAATCAAAAATTTTAATTCTTATTATTTCAAAAAGGATGTTTAAATATGTTATCAAATGTAAAAAGCATGTCTCTACATGGGTTAGAAGGATATGTTGTTAATGTGCAAGTAGATGTTTCAAATGGAATACCATGTTGGGAAATTGTTGGACTTCCAGATACTAGTGTAAAAGAATCTAAAGAAAGAGTTAGATCTGCTATTAGAAATTCTGGATATGAATTACAAAGTAGAAGGATTGTAGTAAACTTAGCGCCAGCAAATACTAAAAAAGAAGGCTCATTCTTTGATTTACCAATTGCAATAGGTGTATTAATTTGTATGGGTGAAATACAAAATATAAATTTAGAAAATATAGCTTTTATTGGCGAACTTTCATTAAGTGGAAAAGTGAATTCTGTAAATGGAGTTTTACCAATGTGTATAGAGTCAAAAAAATTAGGAATAAAGAAAGTAATTGTTCCAAAGGAAAATGCAAAAGAAGCAGCTATTATAAAAGGTATAGATGTTATTGGAGTTGAAAAATTGCAAGATGTGGTATTTTATTTGAATAATCAATTAGAAATTTTAGTCAGTAAAATAAATGTAGAAACAATATTTGAAAATAGAAACAGCTATAATTTGGATTTTTCTGATGTAAAAGGACAAGAAAATATAAAAAGAGCATTAGAAATATCAGCAGCTGGTAGCCACAATTGTCTTCTTATAGGTAGTCCAGGTAGTGGAAAAACAATGTTGGCTAAAAGGATACCAACAATATTACCAGATTTAACATTTGAAGAATCATTGGAAATAACAAAAATACATAGTATCTCAGGAATATTACCTAAAGATATTCCACTAATAACATCAAGACCATTTAGAGCACCACATCATACAATTTCTTCTAGTTCTTTAGTAGGAGGAGGAAGAATACCAAAACCAGGAGAAATAAGTTTAGCACATTATGGAGTTTTATTTTTAGATGAATTACCAGAATTTAATAAAAATGTATTAGAAGTAATGAGAGGACCTTTAGAAGATAAAGTAGTAACAATAAGTAGAATAAATGCAAGTTTAACATATCCATGCAACTTTATGTTTATTGCTTCTATGAATCCATGCCCATGTGGTTATTATGGTTCAAAGGATAAAGAGTGTAATTGTACTCCTAAAATGATTTCAAAATATATGAATAAAATAAGTGGTCCTTTATTAGATAGAATTGACATACAAATTGAAGTGACACCTGTTAAATATCAAAAATTAAATAATGAAGATAATTTAGAGACATCAGAAGAAATAAGATTAAGAGTAAATAAAGCCAGAAGGATTCAAATAGAGAGATATATGGAAGATAAGATATATTCTAATTCAGATTTAACACCTAAACTTATAGAAAAATATTGCAAATTAGATAAAGAGAGTAATAATATTTTGCAATTAGCATTTGAACGATTAGGTTTAAGTGCTAGGGCTTATGGCAGAATATTAAAAGTTGCAAGAACAATAGCAGATTTACAAGGAAAAGAAAATATTGATAAAACACATATAGCAGAGGCAATACAATATAGAAGTTTAGATAAAAAATATTGGAAAAATTAATTAAAAGGATAAGTGATATTTATAGAAATTATAAAACAAAATGATTCAAGATACCCTAAAAGATTATTAAATATATTAGAACCACCAAAACAGTTATATGTAAGAGGAAATGTTAGCTTATTAAATAAACCATCTATTGCAATAGTAGGTTCAAGAAATTGTACAGAATATGGATATAAACAAGCTATTAAATTTTCAAAGGAATTATCAGATAAAGGAATTTGTGTAATAAGTGGAATGGCAATAGGAATAGATACAGCAGCACATGTAGGAGCTAAGGGAGGAAAAGGAAAAACGGTTGCGGTTTTAGGTGCTGGTTTTGAATATATATATCCAGAACAAAATATGGAATTATATAATAGTATTTTAGAAGAAGAGGGATGTATAATAACTGAGTTTCCACCTGAAAAAGAAGTGGACTTATCTAATTTCCCTCGTAGGAATAGAATAATAGCTGGAATTTCTATGGGAGTATTATTGATAGAAGGACGATTAAGAAGTGGAAGTGTTGTTACTGCTCATCATGCAATAAAACAGAAAAAAGAAGTATTTTGTATACCACATAACTTAGAAGTTGCAGTGGGAGGAGGTTCAAATTATTTGATAAAAGAAGGATGTAATCTAGTAACAAATGTTGATGATATTTTGGAACATTATGGAAATATTACAGAAGAAGCAAACAAGGAAATAGTAGAAAAAGAATATGCAGATGTATATAAATTGATTAATAATATACCAATTAATATAAATGATATTTGTAAAAAATTAAAATTAAATGTATCAGAAGTAAATCAAAAAATTTCTATGTTGGAATTACAAGGGGTAATAAAATGTTTACCTGGTAATGAATATATAAGAAATTAAAATTAATTTAAATAGTTATAAATTAGTTCATACATTAAGAATGGAGGAATGTAAATATAGACAATAAACAAATTTTAGGACAAGAGGGAGAAAGAATAGCAGAAAAATATTTAATTTCAAAAGGATATACAATAGTAGAAAAAAATTTTTCTTGTAAGTCAGGAGAAATAGACATTATTGCATTAGATAAAATTGAATATGTCTTTATAGAAGTAAAAACAAGAAGGAATAAATCTTATGGTACACCTGGCGAAGCTGTAAATAATATAAAACAAAAGCATTTATATAAAGCTGTAAAATATTATGTACATTTACACAATTTGGAAAATAGTTTAATTAGAATAGATGTAATAGAAATAATGAAAAAATATAATAGATATAAAATAAATCATATAAAAAATGCAATATTTAAATAAAAGTGCGTTTATAAAAACACACTTTTAAACATTATAACATTTCTTAAACATTATTTTAGCTCTTTCAGGATTATATTTACCATTAAAACTTTTTATAGGGGAAAATTCTTCTTCATCGTCTACACGCAATAATTGTATATCATCAAAATAATTAAATGCATCAAATATAAAAGTTTCAAATTTGTATGTATTAGGCGTTTCGGGAACTTGTTTCATACCTTCATAGTTAACAAAAGGATTTTTTCTAAAAGCTAAATGGTATGGTAATTCCATATTACTTATTTTTTCAATAGCTTTAATTGTAAATAAATGTTCCAATATATTTAATTCTCTGTATAAATAATCACCATTTTCATCTTTTAAATTGGTTATTTCTTCAACAAAATCACTACAATTAATAATGCTGGGTTTATTATTCTTTTTAGCAAAAACCCATTCTTTACTATTAGCACTTTCCTTAAAAATAGTTTTGGCTGCAATTTCTTTATTATTATAGAGCATTAATCCTATAAATAAAGGGTCAACAGGTTTTAATAATACATTATCAATTCCAGAAAAAAATACAAGCTCAATATTTTTAGATTTCATATCACTAATAATATTGTTCTTTTTCATTGCTTTAAAAACATCACCATTACCATTAGAACCTTCATTAATAAGGTATAGCTCAGATAAAATTAATTTTCCATTAAGATCAATTAAAGGTAAATTAGATTGTTTAAAGAAAATTATATTATTTTTACCATAGCCAAAATAATTTCTTTCTTCAAAAAATTGAACTGTTTTTTCATGATTTTGAGTACTTGTCATTATATACCATGGAATTAGAATATTATATTTTAAATTGGCAAATTTAAGTTTATCACAAATGATTTCAAATAATGATTTTTTAGGCAAAATATCTAATTGATATGTACCTTTTGGACCTTTTATCCCAAGTCTTGTGCCTTGACCACCAGCCATTGTAACAATTGCTAATTTGGACTTTTTAATAAAATTTTCTCCAACATTAATATATTTATTTAGTTCATCTTTAGAAAGTTTTAATTTATCAATATGTTTTAATGGGGATATCATACCAATACTACATTTATTATAAATCTTAGAATTATTGTATAAATCTAAGATTTTTTCAAAATCAATATTTAATATTTGATTTATTAATATATTTTTTTCAGAATCATTTAAATTATCGTAGAATTGTAATAAATGTTCCTGATTATATTTAATTAAAATATTTTTTGCTTTTCGCAGACTACTATCCATAATACCTCTTTAATTAAACATTAGTGGCAGTTAATAAATTAGTAATAATTTCATCCTTATTTGCCATATCTGAATTTTTTAAATACTCTATTTCCTTTTTTATGTCATAGTTTACTCTTACTAGAGTAAACGAAATGTTAGATAATTCTTTAGAATTTAATTCACCTTCTAAAATAATATAAGAAGCTAATGTAGAAAATTTATTTGTAGGATCATTAAAATCTTTATTTTCCATCTCAATTGGAATTCCAACACTTCCAGGATTAAATATGGTTTTATTTTTAAACCTAAAAATATTTGGTGTATGTATATGACCATATCCTATAATATCTGGAATAGGGTCATTTGCGGTTTTTCCAATTAATTGAGTATTTTCAAATAGTTTAATAGGATTAATTATTTTTCTATCAGAATAAGAATTTTCTCTATTTGCAAACATTGGATTAAATACATAATCTAATGCGAAAGGAGAAGCATGAAATAATCTTATTAAATAGCCACTTAAATAAAATTCATAAGAAATTGGTAAATTATGTAAAAAACTTGCACGTTCTTCCCCTATTTTATCTCTGCTCCAAAATCTACCAGGTTGTATATCAGATCTAGCAATAACTTCGTCACAATTACCTTTTAAAATAACTTTACAATTGGCACGCAAAGTATCTATAACTAAATCTGGATTAACACATTTAGTAACACTATCACCTAAACAGTATATATTGTTTATTCCACGTTTATTTATATCATCTAAAACAGCATTTAATGCAGTTATATTACCATGTACATCAGATAGAACGGCTATTCTTTCCATAATATCACCTCTTTTTTACTTTATATTTAATTATATATTAAATATAAAAATTTTTCAATATTAACAATTATAAAATATGAATATTCTGTGATATGATCACCCTATAAAATTATTTTATGAAAAGTTCA
>CAUWNG010000109.1:0-5244 GCA_963560005.1 uncultured Clostridia bacterium | reverse complement strand
ACACCACCAGAGTGAATAGTTCTCATTGTAAGCTGTGTACCTGGTTCACCAATTGATTGAGCCGCAATAATTCCTACTGCTTCTCCTATATTTGCTTCTTCGTGTGTTGCAAGTCCCATTCCATAACATTTACAACATACTCCATGTTTTGTTCTACATCCAATTACAGAACGTACTTTAACTTTTTCTAATCCTATAGAAACTATTTTTTCTGCTATTTTATCTGTAATCATTGTATTAGTATCTACTATTATTTCCTTAGTTGTTGGATCTATAATATCTTCTAATGGATATCTACCAACTAATCTTTCCTCTATTTTTTCTATTACTTGGTTTCCATCTTTAATATCATATACTTCTATACCTTCTGTTGTTCCACAATCATATTCTCTAACAATAATATCTTGTGCAACATCAACTAATCTTCTTGTTAAATAACCTGAATCGGCTGTTCTTAAAGCAGTATCTGCTAATCCTTTTCTTGCACCATGCGCAGATATAAAGTATTCAAGAGCATCTAATCCCTCTCTAAATGAAGAGGTAATTGGAATTTCTACTGTTTTTCCTGTTGTACTTGCCATAAGTCCACGCATACCTGCAATTTGTCTTAATTGATTAATATTACCTCTGGCTCCTGATTGAGACATCATATATACTGGGTTTAATTCTTCAAAATTATTTTTCATGGCTTCTGTAACATCATCAGTTGCTTTCTCCCAAATTTTTATAACAGAATTATATCTTTCATTATCTGTAATTAATCCACGCTTATACTGTTTTAATACATTATTTACTTGTTCATTTGCATCTGATAAAATTTGTTTTTTAGCTTCTGGAACTTTAACATCATCAACTGATACAGTTATAGCACCTGTTGTAGAATATTTAAATCCTGTTGATTTTATATAATCTAATAATTCAGCTGTTCTTGTTAATCCATGTTTATTTATTGATTTAGAAATAATCTTTCCTAAGTTTTTCTTTGATACTGGAAAATTTAATTCTAGCTCAAATTCATTTTCTGGTTTGCTTCTATCTACAAATCCTAAATCTTGTGGTATACCTTCATTATATATAATTCTTCCAACTGTTGTTTCTACTATACCTGTTCTTTCTTCTTCCTCTGTTTGCTTTGTCATTCTTACATGTATCTTTGCATGTAAACCTAAATCGTGGTTCACATAAGCCATTACTGCCTCTTCTGGACTTGAGAAATATCTACCTTCTCCTGCTTCTCCAGAAATCTCCATTGTTAAATAATAACTTCCTAAAATCATATCTTGAGTAGGAACTGTTACAGGTTTACCATCTTGCGGTTTTAATAAATTGTTTACAGAAAGCATCAAATATCTAGCTTCTGCCTGTGCCTCTGGAGACAATGGTAAATGGATAGCCATTTGATCTCCATCAAAATCGGCATTGAATGCTGTACAAACTAAAGGATGTAATTTTATTGCTCTACCTTCTACTAATACTGGTTCAAATGCTTGAATACCCAATCTATGTAATGTAGGAGCACGGTTTAATAACACTGGATGATCTTTTATTACATCTTCTAATATATCCCACACTTCTGGTCTTAATCTTTCTACCATTCTTTTTGCATTTTTTATATTGTGCGCAATTCCACGTCCCACTAATTCTTTCATAACAAATGGCTTAAATAACTCAACTGCCATTTCTTTTGGAAGTCCACATTGATATAATTTTAACTCTGGTCCTACAACTATAACAGAACGTCCAGAATAATCAACACGTTTTCCTAATAAGTTTTGACGGAAACGTCCTTGTTTTCCTTTTAATAAATCAGATAATGATTTTAATGGTCTATTTCCTGCTCCTGTTACTGGTCTTCCACGTCTTCCATTATCTATTAAGGCATCTACAGATTCTTGTAACATTCTTTTTTCATTTCTTACAATTATTTCTGGTGCACCTAGTTCTAATAATCTTTTTAACCTATTATTTCTATTAATAACTCTTCTGTATAAATCATTAAGGTCTGATGTAGCAAATCTACCACCATCTAGTTGAACCATTGGTCTTAGTTCTGGTGGTATTACTGGAACTACATTCATAACCATCCATTCTGGTCTATTTCCAGAAAGTCTAAAAGATTCAACAGTATCTAATCTTTTTATTATTTTAGCCTTTTTTTGCTCACTAGCTTTTTCTAATTCTTTTTTTAATTTTTCTGCTAATTTTTCTACATCTATTTCTTCTAGTAATTGTCTTATTGCTTCTGCACCCATTTTTGCTTTAAATGAACCCTTGCCATATTTTTCTTCTGCTTCATGATATTCCTTTTCTGTTAATACTTGTGCTTTAGAAAGTCCACTTATTCCTTTATCTGTTACTATATAAGATGCAAAATATATAACTTTTTCTAAATTTCTTGGTGAAATATCTAGCATTAAGGCAATTCTACTTGGAATTCCTTTAAAATACCAAATATGAGCTACTGGGGCAGCTAATTCTATGTGCCCCATTCTTTCTCTTCTTACTTTAGCTTTTGTAACTTCAACACCACACCTATCACAAACTATACCTTTGTATCTAACTCTTTTATATTTTCCACAATGGCATTCCCAATCTTTTGTAGGTCCAAATATTCTTTCACAAAATAGACCGTCTTTTTCTGGCTTAAGTGTTCTATAATTAATAGTCTCAGGTTTTTTTACTTCTCCTCTTGACCATTCTCTTATTTTCTCATCTGATGCTAATCCAATTTTAATTTTATCAAAAATTTCTAGCTCTTCCACTAATCTTAGCCCCCTTAATTTTAAAGTTATTTACAATAACTTAATTTTCATCATTTTCATCAAAGTCTATATCTTGATCTTCTAAAAGGTTTTCCTCACCTAATTCTGTATCATCTAATAAAAAGTCATCATCACCTATATCAGCAAATAGTTCATCATCCATTTCTTCTGGTTCTTCTGATGTTTCATTATAACCATCTAAAAGCTCTTCTTCATCAACAAGTTGCTGTTCTAATTCCTTCTTATTGTCTCCTAAATTAAAGTCTATAGCATCTTCTATATTTTCTTTCAATTCTAGTTCTTCATTATTTTCAGAAAGTAAACGTACATCTAATCCTAAAGATTGAAGTTCTTTTATTAAAACTTTAAATCCTTCTGGTACTCCAGGTTCTGGAACATTTTCTCCCTTAACTATAGCTTCATAAGTTTTAACTCTTCCTACAACATCATCTGATTTGACAGTTAACATTTCTTGTAATGTATATGCTGCTCCATAAGCTTCTAGAGCCCAAACTTCCATCTCTCCAAAACGTTGACCTCCAAACTGTGCTTTTCCTCCTAAAGGTTGTTGTGTTACTAGTGAATATGGTCCAGTTGAACGAGCATGTATTTTATCATCAACTAAGTGATGTAATTTAAGCATATACATAACACCAACAGTTATTGGATGATCAAATGGTTCACCTGTTCTTCCATCATAAAGAACTGTTTTGCCATCTTCTGAAAGTCCTGCTTCTCTAAACATTTCTTTTATTTCTTCATCAGTTGCACCATCAAATACTGGCGTTGCTACCTTCCATCCTAATGCTTTTGCAGCCATTCCTAAATGCACTTCTAAAACCTGACCTAAGTTCATACGTGATGGAACTCCAAGAGGGTTTAATACTATATCTACTGGTGTACCATCTGGCATAAATGGCATATCTTCTTCTGGCAATATTCTAGAAATAACACCTTTGTTACCATGTCTACCAGCCATTTTATCTCCAACAGATATTTTTCTTTTAGTAGCTATATAACATCTAATAATTTGATTTACACCTGGTCCTAATTCATCAGAATTTTCTCTTGTAAATATTTTTACATCTACTATTGTTCCAGCTTCTCCATGAGGTACACGTAAAGAAGTATCTCTTACTTCTCTTGCTTTTTCTCCAAATATTGCACGAAGTAATCTTTCTTCTGCTGTTAATTCTGTTTCTCCTTTTGGAGTAACTTTTCCAACTAATATATCTCCTGGTCTTACTTCAGCACCAATTCTAATAATTCCATTTTCATCAAGGTCTTTTAAACTATCATCACCAACATTTGGAATATCACGTGTTATCTCTTCTGGTCCTAATTTTGTATCTCTACATTCGCAATCATATTCTTCAATATGTATTGATGTATAAACATCTTCTTTTACTAATCTTTCACTTATTAATATAGCATCTTCATAATTGTATCCTTCCCATGTTGTAAATGCTATTAATACGTTTTTACCTAATGACATTTCACCATTTTTTGTAGAAGGTCCATCTGCAATTAGTTCTCCTGCTTTTATTTTTTCACCTTTCACTACAACAGGTCTTTGATTAATACATGTTCCACCATTTGTTCTTTTGAATTTTCTTAGTTTATATGTATCTAATCCACCTTTTTCATTTCTTATTGTTATTTCATCACCAGTTACTTTTTCTACAACTCCATTAGATTTTGCTACTACTGTTATACCAGAATCTTTAGCAGCTCTATACTCTATTCCAGTTCCTACAATTGGTGATTCTGGCATTAATAGAGGTACAGCTTGACGTTGCATGTTTGATCCCATTAAAGAACGTTTAGCATCATCATGCTCTAAGAAAGGTATCATAGCAGCTGCAACAGAAACTAATTGTTTTGGTGATACATCTACAAAATCTACTTTTTCTTTGTCAACAACTGTTATTTCTTCTCTAAATCTTACTCTTATTCTATCATGAGCAAATTCATTGTTTTCATTTAATGGTTCAGATGCTTGAGCAATTATATATTTATCTTCCTCATCTGCTTGCATATATACTACTTCATCAGTAACTTTACCATTATCATGATCAACTTTTCTGTATGGTGTTTCTATAAATCCATATTCATTTATTATGGCAAATGATGATAGTGCAGAAATTAATCCTACGTTTGGTCCTTCTGGTGACTCTATTGGGCATAATCTTCCATAATGAGTATAATGAATATCTCTAACTTCAAATCCTGCTCTATCTCTTGAAAGTCCACCTGGACCCAAAGCAGAAATTCTTCTTTTATGAGTTAATTCTGAAAGTGGATTAGTCTGATCCATAAATTGTGATAATTGCGAACTTCCAAAGAATTCTCTTATTGATGATGTAATAGGTTTTGTATTAATTAAAGTTTGTGGAGTTACAACGTCTAAATCTTGTATTGTCATTCTTTCACGAACAACTCTTTCTAATCTTGTTAAACCAATTCTAAATTGATTTTGTAA
>CAUWNG010000108.1:0-5316 GCA_963560005.1 uncultured Clostridia bacterium | reverse complement strand
GCACAAGTTCTAGCAATATTTCCTGTATTTTGTGGTATTTCTGGTTCTACCATTACTATATTCAATTTCATTTTATTTTCCTCCTCATTTTAGTATTTTTTACACTATTTACACTTTTGCATAAATTATATTATAACATTTATTTTTAAAATAATAAATGCTTAAATTAAATTTGTTGACTTTTGTCATATTATGTCATAATATAATATATTATAGGAGGTAAAAATGTTTAAAGAATTTAAAGAATTTGCAATGCGTGGAAATATAGTTGACTTAGCAGTTGGTGTAATTATTGGTGGTGCATTCCAGAAAATAGTAAACTCATTAGTAAATGATTTAATTATACCTGTAATATCTATTTTTATAGGTAAAATAGACTATAGTTCACTACAACTAACTATAAATAATGTTTCTATAAAATATGGAGCTTTTTTAACCAATGTAATTAATTTTATAATTATTGCTTTTGCTTTATTCTTATTTGTAAGATATATAAATAAATTAAATAAAAATTTAGAGAATGTTAAAATAAAAAATATGCGCGAATTGGATAAACTTAATAAAAAGTTTAATAAAAAATTTAATAAGAAGGTTAAAAATGATGAACCTGTAGAACCTAAAGTAAATCCCACTACAAAAATCTGTCCTTTTTGCTTTAGCGAAATAAATATAAAAGCAACAAGATGTCCGAATTGTACATCTGTTTTAGAAGAAAATAATGAACAAAATGAAGAACAAACAGATTTCAAAAATGTTTAAAAATAACATCCAATAAAAAACAATTACATTAAGTTTTTATTGGATGTTATTTTTATGAATTTATAGTAGTTGAAGTTCTTCCTGTTCCAACTACATCTTCTTGTAATGAACTCCATGTATCACAGCCTACAAGTCCATCTACTTTCAACCCTTTCTTTCTCTGGTAACTAGTAACAGCAGTTCTAGTTTTAGGTCCAAATACACCATCTAATCCACCAGTATTATATCCTAATGTATTTAAATCATCTTGTGCTATGCATACATAAGCTCCTCTACTACCTTCTCTAATTAATGGATAACCACCTGTTGGGCATGCTGGTTTTCCTCTTCTTTTATCAAAATGTACCCATGTAGGAGTTAAATAGCCGAGGCTCTACAAAGCTCCAAACATTAGAAGCAACTGCTGATGCTCTTAATGCATCTCTTTGTGCATTTGTCATTTTTTGCCCAACATCAAAAGCTACACCAGCATAATGTTGACTTTGATTTCCATGACCACCTTCATAAGGCCTTTTAAAAGCGAAGCCCACATCTATAGGCTTACCATATAAATATCTCTGTGTATTCCAGCTTTGCATTGCTCTTTTTTCAGACCACAACACATTACTTCTGCTAGACCCTCTAAATTCTTTTACTTTTAAAGTTCTATTAGTTATATATGGCATTGCTTCTTCTTCGCCTCTATAATATGTTTCCATTCTATTAGTATCGTTATTATAAATTAGTATTCTTGGCATAAAAAATCCCCCTTAATACATTGTTTATATATTTTATGCATTAAAAGGGTTTTTGTTATTCTATTTTTAAATTTCTCTTAATTTTACAACCATTCTTTGAGTTCCATGATTTGTACAAGTAATTAATGTTAATTCTCTTACACCATTTTTTCTTTGTTGCATTTGACTCGTACATCTTGTATCTGTTGGTTTTACAATGTCTTTTTTATAAACTTGATATTTCACAGTTCTTCCAGATAAATCTGTAAGTTCTGCAATATCTCCATTTTTCATTTTATGTAAATTTCCAAACATGTGACCATTTTCATAATAATGCCCTACTATACAATAATTTCCTATTTCGTTTGGGGAAGGTCCAAAAAACTTATTTAATGATATCCATAACAATTCTTCTGATGTTGTTGAAAGTACTGGATAATGTATATCATATTCTGGTATGTTTAAAACAGCTTCTGTAGTGTATTCTGTTCCATCATCAGCAACATAAGTAGCTGTACTAATTTCTTCATTTTTATCTATTTCTTCCTTTTCTTTTTCTTTTGCTTCTTCTTCGTTTAATACTACAACTATAACATCATTATCAGGTTGCTTTATAGTATTATCTGCATTTAAATTTATATTTGCTAATATTTCCTTTGATACAGCTTCACTTTTATTTCTATCATATTCTGCATATATGCCATAAGAAAATAAGGAAAACATCAAAAAAACAGATAAAAAGAATTCTAATTTATATATTCTTTTCTTTCTTTTTAACTCTGGGGTAATATATAATTTTTCTGTAACTAAAATTTGATTCATATTATCCTCCTTTCTCATAGAATATAATATTATTATAACATGTTTGGTTTATATTTTAAATAGTTTTAGATAAAAAATTAGATAACCCGCGCAAATTGTTCTATAGTTAAATTTTCTCCTCTTATATTTAAATCTAATTTTAACTTTTCTAATACTTCCTTTGCTTCATCTTTATTTTTAACTATTCCACCATTACTTAATGCATTTAATAATGTTTTTCTTCTTTGTGCAAAGCTAGCTTTAATTATTTTAAAAAACATTTTTTCATCTTTTACTTCTACAATAGGCGTATTTCTTATATTTAATTTTATAACCTCTGATTCTACCTTTGGCTCTGGTATAAAAGATTTATTAGAAACATTTAAAATTTTTTCTGGTTCTGAGTAATAGTAAACACAATAAGTTATAGCTCCTGTATCTTTTTTGCCTGGAATAGCAGTTAATCTATCAGCAACTTCTTTCTGAATCATTACAATTATACTATCTATGTTTATCCTCTTTTCTAAAAGTTGCATTATAATAGGTGTAGTTATATAATATGGCAAATTAGCTACAATTTTAACTTTTTTTAGTTCTCCTTTATTGTCTGCAATTAATTTATTTAAATCCAATTTAAGTACATCTTCATTAATTAGTATAAAATTTTTATATAAATAAAATCTATCATTTAGAATTTTTATCATTTTTTCATCTAACTCAATCGCAATAACTTTACCAGCCTTTTCTAGCAATTTACTAGTTAATGTTCCTAATCCTGGTCCTATTTCAATAACTAAATCCTTTTCATTAATATTAGAACATTCTACAATTTTATCTAAAACCTCTTCATCAATTAAAAAATTTTGCCCTAAACTTTTGTTAGCACTAATATTATATTTCTTCATTAAGAATTTTGTTTCTTCATATAATCCCTGCATTTTTCCCTCTCTTTAAATATTATTCTAAACAAATATTTTATATTAACTTTTCTAAAAAATCAAGTCTTTTATTTGTTTAAATCTTATTTTAATATATCAAATATTATATTGATTTTTGTAAAAAATTGTAATAGAATATTATCGTAATATAAGTGAGGTGTATTAATGAATAAATCTAATGATAAAACCAAAGCGAAAAAAACTTTTTTAATTTCAAAACGATTAAGATTAGGTGCTGCTATATTTATTGTAATTCTTTTATTACTAATAATCCGTATATTTTGGTTACAAGTTGTTGATGGCGCAAATTTAAAAGAGCAAATGTATTCTCAACTTATTGCAAATGAAGTAATTAGTCCTAAAAGAGGTACTATTTATGATTCCACTGGAAAGCAATTAGCAATTAGTGTTAGTGTAGATACAGTTAGTATAAATCCTAATTTCATTGTAGTTACAGATGATAATGATGAAATTGATGAAGCCAAAACAAAAGAATTAAAAGAAAAAGTTGCTAAAAGTTTTTCTAAAATTTTTAAATTAAATTATGAAGAAACTTTAAAAAAAGTCTCAAGTACAGATAGTATAGTTACAATTGCTTCAAAAGTTGAAAAAGATAAAATTGATAAATTAAAAGAATGGATGAAAACCGAAAAAATTTATTCTGGTATTAATATAGACGAAGATACCAAAAGATATTATCCTTATGAAAATTTAGCTTCTAGTCTAATAGGATTTTGCGGAACCGATAACCAAGGTCTTGAAGGTATAGAAGCTGAATGGGATTCTATTCTTACTGGTACTCCTGGAAAAATAGTAACTTCTCAAGACGCTGTTCTTGAATATATTCCAGATGAAAATGAAAAATATATTGCTCCAGAAAATGGCAATGATTTAACATTAACAATAGATGCTAATGTACAAACAATTGTAGAAAAATATTTAAAACAAGCTTGTATTGAGAATAATTGTACACGTGGAGGAAATGCAATTGTAATGAAACCACAAACAGGTGATATTTTAGCTATGGCTACATACCCTGACTATGATTTAAATGATCCTTTCACTCCTATACATATTGATAAAAAGAATTGGAATAAAATGGATTCAGAAAAGCAATATAATACATTAACATATTTATATAGAAATAGAGCTATTTCTGACGGATATGAACCAGGCTCTGTATTCAAAATTTTAACTTCTGCAATTGCTCTAGAAGAAGACTATGCAATTCCAGATAAAAAAAATGTGTATACTTGCCCTGGTTATGAAATAGTCTCTGGAGAAAAAATTTGGTGCTCACATACTTATGGTCATGGTAATTTAAGCTTAAGACAAGCACTTGCTGAATCTTGTAATCCTGCTTTCATACAAATTTCTAAAAAAATAGGAAATTCTACTATGTATAAATACTTTGATGCTTTCGGATTATTTAATCCTACTGATATAGATGCACCTAGTGAATCAAACAGTATTTTTTGGAATTTAGATGATATTGGACCTGTTGAATTAGCAACCATGTCATTTGGTCAGAGATTTAAAATTACTCCTCTACAAATGATAACTGCTGTTTCTGCAATTGCCAATGACGGAATATTAATGAAACCACGAATAGTTAAAGAATACAAAAATTCAGATACTGGTGTAGTTACTACAATTGAGCCTGAAACTGTTAGACAAGTTGTATCTGAAGAAACATCTGATACAATGTTAGATATGTTAGAAAGTGTTATTACTGATGGTACAGGTCAATATGCTCAAGTTAAAGGTTATTCTATAGCTGGTAAAACTGGTACTTCTGAGCCTGATCCAAGTAATCCTAATGAAGGATATACAGCATCTTTTGTTGCTATTTCACCAGTGGAAAACCCTGAAATTGTATTATTAATAACTTTATATGATCCAAATCACGGTGAAGATAATCATCAAGGAAGTTCTGTAGCGGGTCCTGTAGTAAATCAAATTTTAACTGAATTACTACCATATTTAGAAATATCTTCTAATAATACTGCAACTAATAAAGAAGAAACAATAAGCCTTCCAGATGTTACTAATAAAACCATTGCAGAAGCAAAGAAAATATTAAAAGATAATGGCTTTGAATG
>CAUWNG010000107.1:0-5338 GCA_963560005.1 uncultured Clostridia bacterium | reverse complement strand
ATTTATTAGAATATTTAGAAATGTTATAAGATCAAGTATTAAAAGAACTAGCAGAAGTAGATATGCTAGAAGCAAAAGAAAAGTTACCTAGGTTGGAAGAAGAATTAAAAATATTATTAATTCCAAAAGACCCTGATGATGATAAAAATATTATTTGTGAAATTAGAGCAGGAGCAGGTGGAGACGAAGCAGCGCTTTTTGCAGCTACTTTATATAGAATGTATTCAATGTATGCAGAAAGAAAACATTGGAAATTAGATATATTAAATGAAAATGAAACAGGATTAGGTGGATATAAAGAAGTAACATTCATGCTTACAGGAAAAGGTGCATATAGTAGATTAAAGTTTGAAAGTGGAGTGCATAGAGTTCAAAGAGTTCCAGATACAGAAAGTAGTGGAAGAATACATACTTCAACAGCTACAGTAGCAGTTCTTCCAGAAGTTGAGGATGTAGAAATAGAATTGAACCCAGCAGATATAAAAATGGAAGTTTATAGAGCTTCAGGTGCTGGGGGACAGCATGTTAATAAAACATCTTCAGCAGTTAGATTAATACATGAGCCAACAGGAACAGTTGCAGAATGTCAAACTGAAAGATCTCAATTACAAAATAGAGAATATGCAATGAAAATGCTTAGATCAAAAATTTATGAAAAAGAAAGAGAAAAAAGAGATAAAGAATTAGCACAAGAAAGAAAAAGTCAAGTTGGGCATGGAGATAGAAGTGAAAAAATAAGAACATATAATTATCCACAAGGACGTATAACAGATCATAGAATTGGATTTTCTATTTATCAAATGGAAGACTTTCTTAATGGAAATTTAGATGAAATGATAGACAACTTAATAACAGCAGATAGGGCAGAAAGACTTAAAGGTGAAGAATAAAAAGTGGTAATGTGATTACCGCTTTTTGTTTTATAAAAAAATATAAGTTTATATAGGAGTTGATTAAAAATATGAAAAAAATTTTTTATAATGGGGATATAATAACTTTAGAAAAAAACAATTATGTACAAGCTATTTGTATAGAAGATGGAATTATAAAAAAATGTGGAAGCAAAGAAGAAATTATGAGTGAAGTAGATTCAAATACAGAAATTATAAATTTAGAAGGTAAGTGTTTAATGCCATCATTTATAGATGCTCATAGCCATTTTTCTGCTGTTGCAAATTCTTTTTTACAAGTTGATTTATCTAAATGCACAAATTTTAATGATATAAAAGATGAAATAAGAAATTATATAAATAAAAATAATACACAAAAAGGAGATTGGATTAGAGCTAATGGATATGACAACAATTATTTAATAGAGAAAAAACATCCAACTAAAGAGTTACTAGATAATGAATTTAAAGATTATCCAATAATATTACAACATGTAAGTGGGCACATTGGTGTTTTTAATGAAAAAGCATTAGAACTATTAGGAGTTAATGAAAATACACAAAGTTCTATTGGTGGAAAAATAGAATATAGTACTGGAATTATGGAAGAAAATGACTATGTAAAATATGTAAAGAAAATAGGAATGCCAAATATAACAGATTTAATTAATGGCTATAAGTTAGCACAAGAAAAATATTTATCTTATGGAATAACTACTTTTCAAGAAGGAATGATGTCTAAAGAATTAATACCAATTTATAATTATTTAGTAGATAAAAAAGTAATAGATTTAGATTTAATAGCTTATATAGGAATAGATGATAAAGAAGAGATTTTAAAAGTTTTTAATAATCATGTAAAGAAATATAAAAACAATTTAAAAATAGGAGGATTTAAAATATTTTTAGATGGATCCCCACAAGGAAGAACAGCATGGATGAGAACACCTTATATTGATAATAAGGACTATTGTGGATATTCTACTATGGATGATAAAAGTGTTTATGAAGCAATAAAAATGGCAATGGATGATGATTTACAAATATTAGCACATTGTAATGGAGACATGGCTGCAGAGCAATATATAGAAACAATAGAAAAGATAGGAAAAGATGTAAAAAGAATAAGACCAGTAATAATACATGCTCAATTAATTGGAATAGACCAATTAGATAAAGTAAAAGAATTGGGTTTGATACCATCTTATTTTATTGCACATACATACTATTGGGGTGACATTCATATAGAAAATTTTGGATTAGAAAGAGCAAGAAAAATATCACCAGCTAAATCTACATTAGATAAAAATATACTTTTTACTTTTCATCAAGATTCACCAATAATAAATCCAAACATGTTTGAAACTATAATGTGTGCTACAGAAAGAAAAACAAGAAATGACAGGATTTTAGGAGAAGAAGAAAGAATAGATGTATTAAATGCAATAAAAGCAGTTACAATAAATGCTGCATATCAATATTTTGAAGAAAATGAGAAGGGTACTATTAAAGAAGGTAAAAAAGCAGATTTAATTATAATAGATAAAAATCCATTAAAAGTAGATAAGAAAGAAATAAAAAACATAAAAATATTAGAAACAATGAAAAATGGAGAAGTATTGTATAAAAAATATAAATAGTATAAAGAAAAGGGACAATAAATGTCCCTTTTGTGGTGTGGTTAAAAATTAAAACTAATAAACCCAAACTTCAATATTACCTGGTGCACTGTCTAAATTATTGTAGAATACATTATAATGTACTCTATATTTTCCAGTTTTGATTGCACCAGGTATTAATTTCCGGTTACGAATTTCTTTGTTACCATAGATCTCTACAGAGAATGTATTTACATGTCTATTATTAGGATCATATAAATCTACTCTTATGAGAGCATCTGACGGAAAATTACTGGTTTTTACAGTCCACTCATTTGCTGGAAACAATGTTGATTTAACACTAAACTCGAAAGAGCCTTCAATATTATTTCCATCGTGATGATGCCATGCATATCCAGCATGTGTTTCTCGCAATTCTTGTGATAAGATTTGCGAATTTGAAGATTGAGGTGAAGTAGCAAACGAAGAAGTACCTAAAACAAAAGCAAATATTAAGGTAACTCCCAATACTACAAATAATTTGTTTTTTTTCATAAGATGACCTCCTATAAAATGAAAACCACACCACTAAACAGTAAAGCACTGCAAATATATTATATCAAAGTAGTAAAAATAAATCAACCGGTAAATAAAACTAAATATTAAAAATATCACGTAAATATCAATAAAAATAGAAAAATGTAACTTTTTGTAACTTTTGATTAGAAGATGAATTTTAAATGATATAATAAAAAAAGGAGGGATAAATTATGAAAAAGTATTTAAAATATATTATTATATTAATTTTGGTATTACTTATTATATTAATAGCTTATTATGCAAGAAATTATATTCTTCTACAAAGGTATAGCACAGAAATAAAATCTAATAATTATTATATGTCTAAGTCATCTTATAATTTTGATGAAGTACATAAGACTGAAAAGTACTATAAGGATGGTAAAATGATAGTAAATGTTTATTATGGAGACATAAAATATACCATTTATCAAGATGAAAATAATATTAAAATGATTAATAATGATGGAAAAATTATAAAAGATGAAAAATATATACCTAAAACAGATTTAGATCCTAATAATAAGACTCTAATTGGAGCATCAATAGGACGAGCATTAAGTGTAAAAATAACATCAGAAATATGTAATGGTAAAGAATGTTACCTATTTGAACACAATAAAATAAGAGTATGGGTTGAGAAAGAAACAGGTTTAGTGATAAGAGAAATAAGCGAAATTTCTTCTAATAATAATAACGAATTTGATGTAGTAACAGATTATACTTATACATTTGATAATGTAACAGATGAACAAGTAAAAGAGCCACAATAACTTAGAGATACAAAATAAAATAAAATATATAAATTAAAATGTAACTTTTGTGGAAAAATAATAGCAATTTGTTATAAATATAATTATATTAAAAGATAAAGGAGGTATATTTAATGAATAAATTGAGTAAAATTTTTTTGGCTATTATTATAGTACTTACTATAGCATTAATAGGAGTAACAATATCATATTTTAACGTGAGAAAAGCTGCATCTGATAATTTAAATAATTTTTTAAATGCTCTTGAAAAAGTGCATGAGTTAGAAGTTGAACGTGATATAAACATACAATAAGCATATATATAATAAAAAGTTCATATAAATTTAAATAAAAGTAAATTTATAAGGAGTTTTTATGAGCGAAATATTAAAGACAACACTTATAGGATTATTTTTCGGTACTTTTGGAACTACTATAGGTGGAATTATCGGAGTGAAATTTAAAAAACATTCAAATAAATTTTTAAGTTTTGTTCTTTCTTTTGCAGCAGGGTTAATGTTATCAATTGTATGCTTTGATTTAATACCAGAAGCATTAGAAAAATCAAGTATAATAATAGGAATAGCAGGAATTATAATTGGTATATTTTTAATGATAATTTGTGATATTTTTGTAAGTAAAAAATGGAATAAAAAAATAAGTGATAAAGGTACAATGTTAAAAACAGGTTTAGTGATAAGTTTAGGATTGGCTATACATAATTTTCCAGAAGGATTAGCAATAGGTTCAGGATTTGAGGCCTCTATAAAATTAGGATTATCATTGGCAATTGCAATTTGTCTACATGATATACCAGAAGGAATATCTATGGCAGTACCGATGAAAAATGGAGGTATGAAAAGTAGTAAGATAATTTTTTTAGTAGTATTATCTGGAATTACAACTGGAATAGGTGCTTTTTTTGGAGCATTAGTAGGAACAATATCACAAGAAGTAATTGCACTTTGCTTGTCACTAGCTGCAGGAGCTATGATATATATTGTTTCTGGAGAGCTTATACCAGAGGCAAATAAATTATATAATGGAAGATTATCTGCTTTAGGAAATATAATAGGAATATTAGTAGGGTTGATAGCAATGAGTATATAGTAATGAAAACAGAAGATGAAAAAAATATTTATGGAATGTTACAATAACCTTTTTTATTCAATTGTTAATGCAGATGAATTATTATAAATAATACTAAATTGCTTGTACCTAATGAAATATTATAATTTTCAAGTATTAGGGGAGAAAAGTGCAAAATAAAAGAACCTGAAAAAGCTGAATAAATTAAAAGAAAATACTGTTGCAGTATAAATTATTTTTTCTTACATATAATATTTATAAACATCAATTCCAATACAATGATATAAATACAAGTCTTGGAAAAATATTTCCAAGACTTGTTGAAGTAAAGTTGATATTGTAGTATAATATATATGAGGTGAAAACTATGATACAAAGAGATGTTTATTTAAAAAAACTTATAGATTTTAAGGACAAAGATTTAATTAAA
>CAUWNG010000106.1:0-5454 GCA_963560005.1 uncultured Clostridia bacterium | reverse complement strand
GAACAGGAAGCGTACAAAATATAAGTAAAGAAAACTTAAATTGGAGAGTATTAGACAAAACACAAGATGGAAAAGTTCGTTTAATAAGTGCAAATCCAACAACAGCAGAAGTAACATTACAAGGAGCAAATGGATATAATAATGCAGTATATTTACTAGATGAGTTATGTAATACACTATATAAAGGAACAAATGCGACAGCAAAAAGTTTAAAAATAGAAGATATACAAAATAAAATGAATTTAAGTGTATGGGATTATAATAATTATCAAAATTATGGAACAACATATAGTCCAAGTAATAAAAATTATCCATTAATATTTGCACAAGAAAAGGAACAAATAATAGATGGAAAAAGTGGAAGTTTAGGATTAAGTGAACAGACAAGTGCACTAACGGGAACAGGAACAGCAAGTACATGGACTGTAAAATGGACGGAATGGTATAACAATAGTATGGCAGCAAATAATTATGTAAATCCTGTATACCACGATATGTTCCACACGGCAGCCACAGGCACTTACTGGCTATCTTCTCGCTGCGTCGACGCGCACAGCTTCAACGCGTTCTTCGAAGTGCGCTATGTGAGCTCTAGCGGCGTGCTCGGCAGCAGCTTGTATCGCTCTGATGGCGACGAGTACTCCTATACGTGTCGCGTGCGTCCCGTAGTTTCTCTAGAGTCTAATGTCCGAATAGATACAGATGTAGTAGGAGCAAATGGAGGAAGTCCAGATACAGCCTGGATAATAAAATAAAGTTGACGTAATATGCAATTAGTAAATATTGTAAATAATTTAAAAATTTATTAATAATGATAGTAGATAAGATTGTAAAAAGTCGAAAAAGATGGTATAGCATCTTTTTCGACCCGAATTTTTTTAAGCAACATAGTGACAAAAAGACAAAAAATTACAATTTATTATCTTCTATTTTTTTAGCACTTTCTAAAGCAATTTTTATCATAGTATTTAAAGATGTTTCTCTTTCTTTAGAAGATAATTCATCTGTACTATACAAAGAATCCACAACTGTTAATAAACAAGCAGCTTTTTTATTTAAGCATTTAGCAAGATAGAATAGCGAAAAAGCTTCCATCTCTGCACCAATAATATTAAGCTCTTTTGGAAATCTATTTATAAAAGAATCCAAATCTTCTAAATAACGGTCAAAACAATCACCACAAAGTGTAGTACCTTTTACAAAAGGGAGATTATTTTCTTTTGCAACGTTTTCTATTATTTTGTTAGTTTCTTCACAAGGATGTGCTATATGACAGTCTTTTCCATTCCAAGAAAATGCAAAATTACTTTCTGTATATGAATTTTCTACTAAAATTGTATCCAAAGGTTTTATATCTTTATTATATGAACCACAAGAACCAATACGAATTATAGTATCAACATCATAAAATTTATATAATTCATAACAGTAAATTCCCATACTAGGCATACCCATACCAGAAGAAAATACAGTAATTTCTGTACCTTTATAAGAACCGGTATATGCTAACATATTTCTAACATTATTTACAAGTTTAGCATTTTCTAAAAAATTTTCTGCAATGTATTTTGCTCTTAGAGGATCTCCAGGCATAAGAACTACACTTTTAATATCCTCTTTTTTTGCATTACAATGAATTGACATTAACTTACCTCCAATAATAAATTTTACTTGATTATATAAAAGAATTGTAATAAAGTCAATAAAATAGCATTTGTGAAAGTTATGTGAAATTTTATAATTATCTATTGACATTTTTGTAAAAAGGGTATAAATTATTAGCAGTCTAACAAATGGACTGCTAAAGTTATGTAATAAAAAACATAAATTAGCATATATATAAGTGTAAACTTTTTAAGGAGGTAATAGAATGTTAAAACCATTAGGAGACAAAGTTTTAGTAAAAAGATTAGAAAGTGAGGAAACAACAAAAAGCGGAATTATATTAACAGGAAAATCACAAGAAAAATCACAAGTAGCAGAGGTTTTAAAAGTAGGATCAGGTGGAGAAGTTGAAGGAAAAAAAGTTGAAATGGTAGTTAAAGAAGGCGATAAAGTTATATTAAATCAATATGCTGGTACAGAGATAAAATACGAAGGAGAAGAATATTTAATAGTAAAACAAAATGAGATATTAGCAATTGTTGAATAATAATTTTTAAGGAGGAATTTATAATGGCAAAGGAAATTAAATTTAGTGAAGAAGCTAGAAAAAGCTTATTAAATGGTGTTAATAAATTAGCAGATACTGTTAAGGTTACATTAGGTCCTAAGGGAAGAAATGTAGTATTAGATAAAAGTTTTGGAGCTCCATTAATTACAAATGATGGTGTAACTATAGCAAAGGAAATTGAATTAGATGATCCTTTTGAAAATATGGGAGCTCAAATTGTAAAAGAAGTATCTATAAAAACAAATGATGTAGCAGGTGATGGTACAACAACAGCTATGGTTCTTGCACAAAGTATGGTAAAAGAAGGAATAAAAAATGTAGCAGCTGGTGGAGATCCAATGGCTATAAGAAGAGGTATGGATAAGACAACTAAAGCAGTTGTAGAAGAATTAAAGAAAATAAGTGTAGATGTTAATGGAAAAGAAGACATTGCTAGAGTAGCAAGCATATCAGCAGATAATGAAGAAGTAGGACAATTAATTTCAGAGGCAATGGAAAAGGTTTCTAAAGATGGAGTTATAACAATAGAAGAATCAAAAACTTCTCAAACAGAATTAAATGTAGTAGAAGGAATGCAATTTGATAAAGGTTATGTATCTCCATACATGGTAACAGATACAGAAAAAATGGAAGCTGTTGTAGATAATCCATATATATTAATAACAGATAAAAAAATAAGTAATATTCAAGAAATTTTACCATTATTAGAATCATTAATGCAACAATCAGGTAAATTAGTTATTATATGTGATGATATAGAAGGAGAAGCTTTATCAACATTGATTCTAAATAAATTAAGAGGAGTAATTAATGTTGTTGCAGTAAAAGCACCAGGGTATGGAGATAAGAGAAAACAAATGTTAGAAGACATAGCCATATTAACAGGTGGAGAAGTTATTACATCAGATTTAGGATTAGAACTAAAAGATACAACTGTAGAACAATTGGGAAGAGCTAAACAAGTAAAAGTTCAAAAAGAAAATACAATAATAGTAGACGGAATGGGAGAAAAAGAAAAAATATCAGCTAGAGTAGCAAATATTAAGGCACAAATAGCAGAAGAACATAGTGAATTTGAAAAAGAAAATTTACAAGAAAGATTAGCAAAAATAGCTGGTGGTGTTGCTGTAATAGGTGTTGGAGCTGCAACAGAAGTAGAAATGAAAGAAAAGAAACTAAGAATAGAAGATGCTTTATCAGCTACAAAAGCAGCAGTAGAAGAAGGTATTGTAGCTGGTGGTGGAACAGCATATATTAACATAATACCTGCTATTGAAAAAGTAATTGAAGGTTTAAAAGATGATGAAAAAATAGGAGGAAAAATTATTCTTAAAGCATTGGAAGAACCAGCAAAACAAATAGCAGTAAATGCAGGTTTAGAACCAGCCATAATACTAGAAAAAATAAAAAATAGTAATTCAGGTATAGGATTTAATGCTACAACAGAAGAATATGTTGATATGAAGAAAGCAGGAATAGTAGATCCTACAAAAGTTTCTAGAACAGCTATTCAAAATGCATCATCTATAGCATCAATGATATTAACAACAGAAAGTCTAGTAGCAAATAAAAAAGAAGAAAAATCATGCAATTGTGGGCACAATGACCCAGAACAAGCAATGTATTAATAAAAATTGTATATAAATATTTAAAAAATAGCTATCTTAGTATTTAGATAGCTATTTTAGATTATTGAATTTTGAAATTACTAATTATTTTTTATCTTTTATAATTATTCAATATTAAGCATAGTTGAGAATTCTATTAAAGTAAAAATAGAGAGCAAATACTTTGCTCTCTATTCATAAGGTAGAATGTTTGTTTAGTTAAGATTTGAGTTCCTTAACTGTATGTATTATGCCTGTGTGTTATACATAGAGGATTCCTACAAAATATCCTGGATCAGCTATAAATTCTACGGTATAAACTTCACCATTGCAATTGTCAATCAAAGTATACTAGGTAACATCTTGACCGCGGGGAATAGTGATAGTTTTGCTTGCCCACCAACCACCGTTTTTAGTAACTTTGACAGTAATAGCCGAGGTGTCTGGATTAATATTATTATTAATCAGAAGCTTTAAAACTTCTCCCTTATAAGGGCAAATCCTATATATTGCAGAGCCTCTAACAGGATTTGTTTTATGGTCGATTGATACCGACCCAACGCTATAGATTTGCGTATTGTTGTAGTCCACTGGTACTGCTTCAGAACTAATGGGTTCTGTAGCAAAGGCAGAAACCGACATACTCAAGCACATGGCAACAACTATAAGCATAGTCAAAAGATGAGAAGCCTTCTTGCTATGATACATAAAGAAACCTCCTAAAAACATTCTACCCTATGCATAAGGAACTCTATAGTAAATAATAACATATAGGTTTATTATTGTTAATATGCTTTACTATTTTTTCTTTTTTGTAGATATATATATTACTATTATTGTTAATAAAATCATTATTAATACTTGAATAACTGGAAAATAATATTTTAGCATTAAATCAGTATTAATAACGTAATATAAAGCGAAACTTAATATTGTTCCTAATATTATTCCAATTAATAAAGATTTTATTCCATAAATTAAACTCTCATAAATAAACATTTTATTAAATTGTTTTTTAGACATTCCAATTGCTTTTAAAGTTTCAAATTCTTTTTTTCTTAAATGAATACTTGCTGTAATTGTATTATAAATATTAGTTATTCCTATTAAAGATATTACTAAAAGTAATCCATATAAAAATATAGACATTATTACTGAAAATTTTTCTTCATCTTCTTTTTGTTTAGTATAGTTATTTATTGCTATTTTATTTGAATTAATAAATTTTAATATTTCTTTTTCTAATTCATTTGGATTGCTTGAATTTATTCTCATATTCATACTAAAATTTTCTGTTATTATACTATCTCTTTCGTTATCAATATCTATATTTTTTGCCATATCATTAGAGATAATTAGTGTTTCATATTTTGAATTATAAGTATTTAATTTTTCAATCTTAGAGTTGTCTAAATTAAATATTGCTGTCTCTGGATCTAGGTCAGTTGTTTTTATGATTGGAATTTTATATTCTTTTCTATTAATTATAATATTTAATATTTCTCCTTCTTTTATAGACGAATTACTAGAAAGTAAAATTCCATTATTAACAGTATCTTCATATTTTAGCCCTATATTTTTTAAATAATTTTCATAAGTGCTTCCTTCATAAGCCTCAATATTAATTGATTTATTATTATTTTTCATTCTACCTTCAAATCTTACTATAATAGA
>CAUWNG010000105.1:0-5616 GCA_963560005.1 uncultured Clostridia bacterium | reverse complement strand
GGTTGGGACATTTTCTTATTTCATTACTTAAGACATTATCACATTTCTTTCATATTAAAATTTGTAACAAACTAATATTCACTTGAAAAAATTTGATAAAATGGTATAATTAAATAGGTATAATATTGATTGTACTATATATTATAATAAAACAATAAATGTAAATCTTAAATAAAAATTTTTATGTATGGAATAGGAGAAAAGATGGAAATAAGAAAAAGTACAATGAAGGATTTAGATGCTATTTTAAATATATTTAAAATAGCCAAAAAGTTTATGATAGAAACTGGTAATCCAAATCAGTGGTCAGATAATTATCCAAGCATTCAGATGATAGAAAATGATATAAATAAGCATGAAAGTTATGTGTGTATAGAAAATGATTTGAATATTGTGGAATTATTTATTTGAAAAATGGAGACGAAAGATTAGCGTATCAGAAGAAAGGTTTATAGGTAGAACCGTATTAAAAGCCTAAATATATTATATAAGGATTGATTGGTTAATGGGATTTTTTGATAAATTAAAAGAGGGACTAAGTAAAACTAAAAATTCTTTTAATGAGAAATTAAATAATGTTTTTAGTAATTTTAGAAAAGTTGATGAAGAATTACTAGAAGAGTTGGAAGAAGCTTTAATTATGTCTGATGTAGGTGTAGAGACATCTACTAAAATAATTAATAATCTTAGAGAAAAAATAAAAAAGGAAAAATTAGAAAATGAAGAAGATGTAAAAAATGCATTAAAAGATGAAGTAAAAAAGATTCTAGACGAAGTTGATAATTCATTAAATTTAAATACAAAGCCATCTGTTATTTTAGTAGTTGGAGTTAATGGCGTTGGAAAGACTACATCAATAGGTAAAATTGCTAATAGATTAAAAAAAGATGGAAAGAAAGTTGTAATTGCTGCTGCAGATACATTTAGAGCTGCTGCTGTAGAACAATTAGAAATTTGGGCTAATAGAGCAGAGTGTGATATAGTTAAAAGAGAAGAAGGAGCAGATCCAGCATCAGTAGTATTTGATGCTATAAGAATAACTAAAGAAAAAAATGCAGATGTATTAATATGTGATACCGCAGGAAGATTACATAATAAAAAGTATTTAATGGATGAATTGATAAAAATAAAAAAAGTAATAGATAAAGAATTGCCAGAGGCTTCTAAGGAAATATTAATGGTATTAGATGCAACTACTGGCCAAAATGCAATTATGCAAGTTAAAGCATTTAAAGAAACAGTAGAGATTAATGGTCTTATATTAACAAAATTAGATGGAACTGCAAAAGGTGGAGTAGTATTAGGAATAGTAGAAGAAAATAAAATGCCAGTTAAATTTATAGGAATTGGTGAGCAAATAGATGATATGGAAAAATTTAATAGTACAGATTTTGTAAATGCATTAATATAAATTAAAGGAGATAATGAATGTCTAATAATGAAACAAATATTAATACTAAAGATGAACTAAAAAAGGTTTCAAAGAACAAACAGAAAAGAAATATAATAGTAATTCTTTTTATTTTAATAGCTATAATAATAGCATATATAATATATAGAGGGACATATTTAGAAATTCAAGAAATAGGGGAACAATATATTTCTGTATTTTGGAAAAATTTTACCTATACAATTAGTATATTTGTATCTAATTTTATATTATTGTATATAATTTTTTATATAGCAAATAGCAAAATAAAAAAAGGACTAAAGAAATTTTTTGAGCAAGAAAAACGTGAAATGCCAAAATTAATAAATAAGTCTATATCATTTATTATGGCTATAGTTGTAAGTTTTTTAGTAACTAATGTATTTAAAGAAAAGTTAATGCTATTTTTAAATAGTGCTTCTTTTGAAATGAATGATCCAATTTTGGGTTATGATATAGGTTATTTTGTTTTTCAAAAGCCATTTATTGAATTTGTAATATTATACTTATTGGCACTAATAATAGGAATAACAATTTATACAACTATATATTATATTGTTTCATTTAATATGTTTTTTGATGGAGTAGATAGGGATACTTTAAAAAATAGTCATTTACTAAAACAACTTTTTACACATATTTTAATAGCAACAGTTTTAATAGCATCTTTTATTTTTGTAAGAACACAAGATGTAGGACTACAAAAATTTTTAAATTTACAGGATGAAACTTCGTATTCACTTTGGGGAGCAGGGTTAAGTGATGTAACTATAAAAATGTGGGGATATAGAATTTTATCTGTAATAATAGTTATATCAGTATTTTTAGCAATAAAATATTTTAAAAAGGGACAAACTAAAAATGTATTAATATCACTTGGAATTGTGCCAACATATTTAGTTAGTATGTTTATTGTATTATTAGGATTCCAAACAATATTTGTAAATCAAAATGAGCTTGATAAAGAAAAAGAATATATTATTGCAAATATTAATTATACTAAAAATGCATACAATTTAAATATAGAGGAAATACCTGTTGAACAAAATGAAGTATTAACAGAAGAAACTGTAAAGAAAAATAAAGATGTGATTTCTAATATACCAGTAGTAACACAAGAAGTAGTACTTAAAAATTTAAATATGCTTCATACAAATAAAGGATATTATGCTTACAACAATACACATATATCTAGCATAAATGAAGGAGAAAACACGAAATTAGTTTATATTTCTCCAAGAGAAATTTTAAGTAGTGAAGGAACTTATAATAATAAAACGTATGAATATACACATGGATTTGGAGTAATTGTAACATCTGCCACAGAAACAGATGAAAAAGGTAATTTGATTACAATGCAAAAAGGATTTGATAATACAGACAATATATTAAAAATTACAGAACCAAGAATATATTTTGGATTGCAAACTAATAATACTGTAATAACAAATAGTAATACCAAAAAAGAATTTGATTATCCTATTCAAGCTTCGAATACAGCAGAAAATGCAGAAAATATTTATAATGGAAAAGCTGGATTAAAATTAAATTTTTTAGATAGATTAATATTGGGAATTAAAGAAAATGATTTGAAATTAGCATTTTCAAGCAATATAAATGATGAAAGTAAAATCTTAATTAATAGAAATATTATAGAAAGAGCTAAAACACTTTTACCATATATTATTTATGATGAAAAACCATATTTGGTTGTAACAGAAGAAGGAAAACTAGTTTGGGTGTTAGATGGATATACAACTACAGATAATTATCCATATTCTCAAAGGTTTACGTTAAATTCAGAAAGTTTAAGGAATAAAAAAGATATTAATTATATAAGAAATTCTGTAAAAGTATTAATAGATGCAAATGATGGAACTATAAAATTCTATATAACAGATAGAAATGATCCAATAATAATGGCATATAATAATATTTACAAAGATTTATTTGCAGATAAAGATGAAAAAATACCAGAGGATATAAGTAGTCAATTTATATATCCGGAATATTTATATAATATACAAAAAGAAATTATTACAAGATATCATAATGTTCAACCAGATGTACTATATAGAGGAGATGATATATGGCAAATAGCAACACACAGTGAAGGAAAGGTTAGTACAAAAACAGGAGTTGATATTGAACCTTATTATACTATGTTAAAAACTTCAGATAAAGATAAAGCTTATATGGGATTAGTATTACCTTTTACACCATACCAGAAACAGAATATTATATCATATATGGTAGGATACTATGAAAATGGAGAGCCTAAACTTAAATTATATAAATATTCACAAGATAGTAATATTTTAGGTACTATGCAATTAGACAATCAAATAGAACAGGATGAAGATATTGCAAAGGAAATAGAATCTTTAAATGTTGCAGGAACAAGAATTTCTAAAGATATGAAAATAGTACCAATTAATAATTCATTATTATATATTGAAACTATATACCAACAAAATATGAATGAAGAAAATTCATTGCCATCATTAAAAAAAGTTATTGTGGCTTCTGGAAATAAAGTTGCTATTGGAGATAATTTTAATATTGCATTAAAGAATTTATTATCACAATATGCTATAGATATAGAAGTGGAAAATACAGATAGTATTGAAGATTTAGTAAATTCAATAATAAAAGCAAATACAAATTTAAAAGAATCAAATGCAAATAATGATTGGGAAATGATTGGGAAGGATATGAAAAAATTACAAGAATTAATTGAAAAATTGGAACAATTAATTAAAGAGGAGAAAAAAAATAATAAGACTCAAAATAATATAAATACTTTAATTGATAATACAATAATAGAATAAAATGAATAAATATAAAAAAAAAATCCATCCTAATATTAGGGTGGATTTATAATGAGATATAAAATGAAAAAAGAAGATATTATATTAAAAAATTTAATAAGATTAAATAATACATTAGCCAAAAATAATATTTTAGAATTAGCAGAATTATTAGGTAATAAAAGAAAGTTATTATTAAGAAATTTAATAACAGGAATTTCTAAAGGTATAGGAATTGGAATAGGGTTTACAGTGTTAACTGCTATAATAATTATATTACTTCAAAAAATAGTAACTTTAAACATACCTGTTATAGGAGAATATATAGCAGATATTGTAGAAATAGTAGAAAAATCTAAATAATTTTAAAAAAGTAAGTTGAAATTTTTTAACTTACTTTTTTTGAAATCTGACTGTTCAGTCTAATTGAAAATAAAATTTATATATAGTAGTATAATGGATAAAAAAGGAAAATGAAGGGATTGAATATAAAATGAAAATAGCATTTATGTTTCCAGGTCAAGGTTCTCAATTTGTTGGAATGGGAAAAGATATTTATGAAAAATATCAAGAAGCAAAAAATGTATATGAATATGCTAGTGATATTTTAGAAATGGATGTAAAAAAAATATGTTTTGAGTTATCAGAAGAAGAATTGAAAAAGACTGAAAACACACAAATAGCAATTGCTGTTACAAGTTTGGCAGTTCTGGAAGTGTTGAAAAAATATAATATAAATGCAGAAATAGCTGTAGGTTTAAGTTTGGGAGAATATGTCTCATTAATGTGTGCAAATTACATAACTGTGGAAGAAGGATTAAAGTTACTAAAAAAAAGAGGATATTTTATGGGAAATTATATTCCTAAAGAGGAATTTACCATGGCTGCAATAATGGGATTGGATAGTACTATAATAGAAAATATATGTAATGAAATTAATAAATACAATAATTTTATATCAATATCAAATTATAATTGTAAATCACAAACAGTAATATCTGGAAATACTAAAGCTATTAATGAAGCAATAGAAATATTAAAAGAAAAAGGAGCAAAAAAAATAATAAAATTAAAAACAGGGGGTCCATTTCATACTAGTAAAATGGATAAAGCAAGAGAATTGTATGCAGAAGAACTTGAAAATGTGAATTTTAATATAGAAAATTCTAAAATTAAAGTAATAAAAAATTTAGATGGAGAATTTTATAATAAATTTGATAATTTTAAGCAAGTTTTATCAAAACATATTGTAAGTCCAGTAAGATTTGATAAAGCAATAGAATTAATGAAAAATAATGGGATTGATATTTTTATTGAAGTTGGCCCAGGGAAAACCATGAGTGGTTTTATAAAAAAAGATTTAAAAGATTTAAATAT
>CAUWNG010000104.1:0-5813 GCA_963560005.1 uncultured Clostridia bacterium | reverse complement strand
AAGGGACAATACAACCAGGAGATTATGTAGCATATAAACCAACTGGATTAGAAAGTTATATAGTAAATGGCAATCATAGTGGGACTGGAATGAATCAAACAGTGACAAAAGAAAAATTGAATTGGCGAGTATTAGATAAAACACAAGATGGAAAAATACGCTTAATAAGTGCAAAACCAACAGAGTCAACAGTAAAATTACAAGGAGCAAATGGATATAATAATGCAGTATATTTACTAGATGAATTATGTAATACTTTATATAAAGGAACAAATGCAACAGCAAAAAGTTTAAAAATAGAAGATATACAAAATAAAATGAATTTAAGTGTATGGGATTATAATAATTATCAAAATTATGGAACAACATATAGTCCAAGTAATAAAAATTATCCATTAATATTTGCACAAGAAAAGGAACAAATAATAGATGGAAAAAGTGGAAGTTTAGGATTAAGTGAACAGACAAGTGCACTAACGGGAACAGGAACAGCAAGTACATGGACTGTAAAATGGACGGAATGGTATAACAATAGTATGGCAGCAAATAATTATGTAAATCCTGTATACCACGATATGTTCCACACGGCAGCCACAGGCACTTACTGGCTATCTTCTCGCTGCGTCGACGCGCACAGCTTCAACGCGTTCTTCGAAGTGCGCTATGTGAGCTCTAGCGGCGTGCTCGGCAGCAGCTTGTATCGCTCTGATGGCGACGAGTACTCCTATACGTGTCGCGTGCGTCCCGTAGTTTCTCTAGAGTCTAATGTCCGAATAGATACAGATGTAGTAGGAGCAAATGGAGGAAGTCCAGATACAGCCTGGATAATAAAATAGGTTAACGTTGTAAATAGTATAATTTTATGGAGATTGTCAAGTCAAGTGTATAAATTTTTTAATACTATTTTTATAGAAGTGATGGTTTTGTATGGAGAAAAATGAACTAGTAAGCATTGTAATACCTGTATATAATTCAGCTAAATATTTAGAAAAGACAATAGAAAGTATAAATAGGCAAACATATAAAAATTATGAAGCAATATTTATTGATGATGGTTCTAATGATAATAGTGTAGAAATAATAAAGAAATATCAATTACAAAATGATAGAATAAGTATTATAAACAATATTCATCAAGGAGTTTCAAAAGCAAGAAATAAAGGAATAAAATGTGCTAAAGGAAGATATTTAACTTTTTTAGATTCAGATGATATATGGCTTGAAAACAAGATAGAAAGGCAGATTGATTTTATTAAAAAAAATAATTATAGCTTTGTATATTGCAATTTTAAATATATGAGTGATGATGGTAAAAAAGTTAGTAAAGAAATAAAAACTGGAGCAGTAACAGATTATGAAAAAGCATTAAAAGATATGAGAATATTAACAATAACAGCAATGATAGATTTAAACAAAATTCCCAAAGAACTTTGTTATATGCCAGATATAATGAACGAAGATATTGCAACATGGTGGAAAATTTTAAGAAATAAATATATAGCAAATGGGCAAAACGAAGTATTAGCATATTATAGAAAAACAAAAAAATCAAGAAGCTCAAAAAAACATGTAACAGCATATAATAGGTGGAAATTATATAGAAACCAAGAAAAACTAAAATTTTGGAAAACTATGTATTATTTTTGCTATTATATAGTTAATGCAATAAAAAAAAGAATAGGAAAGATGGAAAAATTAATTGAATGAAAAATTAGAAAAAGAAAACAATGAAAAAATACAAATATTAGTATCAACACAGAATTTATTAAATGATTTTCAAGTGAGTAAACTAATTAAAAATATGAATATAAAATCTAATTATTTAATTGTAAACCAAACAAATAAAAATGAAATCAAGATAAAAAATTCAAAGGTTATTACAAAAAATGAAAAAGGACTAAGTAAAAGTAGAAATTTAGCAATTTTGAAAGCAGAAGAAGAAATTGTAGTACTTGCAGATGATGATGTTAGATATATAGAAGATTATGAAAAAATCATAATAGAATCCTATAAAAAATACAAAAATGTAGATATAATTTGTTTTTTTGTTGAAAGTATGAATACAAAAAGAAAAACTAAAAGAATGTTAACAGGTAAAATAGGATATATAAGAGCCAATAGAATTGCTTCATTTGAAATAACATTTAGAAAAAAATCAATAACAAAAAATAAAATAAAATTTAATGAAAAATTTGGAGCAGGAGCAGAATTAAATAGAGGAGAAGAGCAATTATTTTTGTATGAAGCTATAAAAAACAAACTAAAAATAATATTTATAAACAAAAAAATTGCTAATGTTAAACAAGATAGTAGTACATGGTTTAATAAAAAGGATGAAGATTTTTTTATAATACAAGGAAAAGTGTTTAAAGAAATGAGTAGGAAATTTTATATTATATTATGTATGCAGTATGCAATACGAAAATATTTTTCTTATAGAAAAAACATAGGTTTTTTTAAAGCACTTAAATGTATGTTAATGTCACAATAATAGTTGAATAATAAAAATGGTGGAATTAAAATGAAAAAAATGAATTTGTATAAAAGCAAAAAGAATATATTTATTGTTCTATATAATTTTAAAAAAGTTAAAAGAAAATTATATTTTATAAATAAAAGATTATTTGATATAGTATTTGCTTTATTTGGTACAATATTTTTAGTTCCTATGTATTTATTAATAAAAATAGCATATTGGCTTATGGGAGATACAGAGCCAGTAATATATAAGCAAAAACGAATAGGCAAAAATGGTAGAATTTTTTATATTTATAAATTTAGAACCATGTCGGCAAAAGCTGACGAAAAATTAATGGAATTATTAGAAGATCCCAAATATAAAGAAGAATGGGAATTAAAGCAAAAATTAGAAAATGATCCTAGAGTTACAAAAGTAGGAAAAATTTTAAGAGAAACTTCGTTAGATGAGATGCCACAATTTATTAATGTTATAAAAGGAGAAATGTCTATAATAGGTCCAAGACCATTATTAGAAGGAGAACTAGACATGCATAATGGAAATCGTAAGATATATGAAAGTATTAGACCAGGAATAAGTGGCTGGTGGACCGTTAATGGTAGAACAGAAACAACGTATGAACAAAGATTAGAATTGGAATATTTTTATTGCAAGAAATGTAATTTGATTTTAGATATTAAATGTATTATTTTAACAATATTTGTAGTATTACTAAGAAAAGGGGCAATATAATAAAAAAGGGGATAAAGATAAAAGTGAAAAATAAAGTGTTTAGTGCAATAGGAATAATAATAATAAGTGTAACGATAATTTTATTTAGCATATTTATAGGTGCAAATGAAAGAGAAATGAATTTAACTTTAATAACAATATTGCTATCTTTAAATTTTATATATTTAATTGTAAAAAAAATAATAACAAAAGATAAAATTTTTATTAAAAATAAAATAGATGTATATGTTATAATATTTATATTATGTACAGCATTTCCATTAATTTTTAAAACATATTGCTCTTTAACAGGAACAATACACTCTATTATAAAATATGTATTTTTATATTCTTTTTACATATTAGTTAGAAATGTAATAAAAGATAAAAAACACATTGATATAATTTCAATAATAACAATATTGTCATCACTAATTATTTTAGTGTTTGGTTTAGATATGCTGTGGAACGATAGTAAAATATTTGGAGAAATATTAAAGAAAATAAATGTGTTTTATATTTATACATTAGAAACCAAACCATATTTGTCAACAACATTTGGTTATAAAAATACAACTGCCATATATTTTGCATTTTGTATGTTTTTGGCAATCAATTTATTCAAGACACATAATAACAAATTTATAAAAATTATGTCTGCAATATATATTGTATTGTCAATTATAGCAATTTATTTAACAGGTTCAAGATTTGTCATAATATTAATTTTTATTTTTATAATAATATATTATATTTTGTATTATAAAGAAGAAATTAAACAAAACAAGGTAAAAATCTTTAAAATGGGGATATTAGTATTATTAATTTTAATAATATTATTAACTCTCTTGTTAAATTATTTTTCAAAAAAATCTACACATTATAAAATAGAAGAAGAGCAATATGTAAAAAGCTTAAACTATAAATTTAAACCAAATACAGAATATGTTTTAGATGTAGAAATAGAAAGTGAAAATAATAAATTTTTAGTAGATATAATAGAAATGAATAAATACTATAATGGAGTTATACTTGAAAGTAAAGATATTGAAAATATAAATGGAATTATAAAATTTAAATTTAAAACAACAGAAAATTTAAGCAGAGTAGATTTTTCTATAATAAATCCTAATAAAAAAGAAATAATATTAAAAAAATTTTATATAAATGGGGAAGAATGTATACAGCATTTTAAATATATACCAGACAGTTTAGGAAAAATAATTAAGCAAGGAATATTAGTAGACCCTAGCATTGTTCAAAGGCTTGACTTTTGGAAAGATAGTTTGAAAATAGCTAAACAAAATCCAATAATTGGACAAGGTGGAAACACTTGGTTAATATTATCAGAATCCGTGCAAGAATATCCTTATTATTCAAAAGCGACACATAGTTATTTCTTTGAATTATTAATTGAGTATGGAATTATAGGGGTTAGTGCATTTATAGCATTAACTATAATATTTATAAAAAAATATAAATATAACAAAAAAAATCTAGCTATATTTATTGGAATATTGCTTGTATTATTTCATAGTATAACATTTGATTTTAATATGTCTTTTATGTTAATACAAATTTTAGTTTGGGGCTACATGGCAGCAGTTTGCTTTAAAGAAAAAGAAGAATTTCCAAAAAGAAAAATAGATAATATTTTTGAAATATTAATTTTTATAATAATAGCAATTATATTAATTATATTAATTGTTGGAAATATTGCTAAATATGCTATTACAGATATTAAAACAAAAAAAGAATTAGCATTTTATGAAGAAGAATATCAATTTGAATATGTAATTGAAGCCAGTCGAAATAATTGTAATGCAAAACTTATAATAAATGAAATACAAGAATTAATGAATAAAAATTCATACAGTATGCAAAATGAACTTTATATGTTGTATTGGTTTCAAATACAAAGAGGAATAAATGATTTTTCAGAAAGTGAACTTATAGAATATATTACATTTATAAACAATAAATATCAAAAAGTAAAATATAGTCAGCCTATGAATATAACCCATATTATGGAAAGAGTAGAACCAATGGCAAATGGATATTTACAATTAGTAAAAAAGAATTTTTTTAATGATGAATTAAAAAATCAAATAGAGATTTTGGGAAATATAATAAAAAATGAATATGAAATAAATAAAAAAAATATTGAAGATACGGAAAGGAATGGAATACCAAAACAATTAGCAGATGCAATACTAAGAAAATATAAAGAAGTTATATCTTTAATAATAAAATAGATGAAAATTTTATATTATTTTAAACTGTTTGCTATTATAAATATACATCTTGAATATTTAAGGCTTTTGAGATATAATAATTAAGGCAAATTAAAATTAAGGAGAGTATTTATGTTTCAAAAATTAGAAGATGTAGAAAAAAGATTTATTGAAATAACAGAAAAAATAAGTGATCCTGATGTAATAAGCAGACAAAATGAATGGAAGCAATTAATGAAGGAACATACTGAACTTGAACCTATTGTTTTAAAATTTAGAGAATATAAAAAAGCAAAAAAAGATTTAGAAGAATCTAAAGAAATGTTAGAAGATCCAGAATTAAAAGAACTAGCAGAAGCAGATTATTATTCTGCAAAAGAGAAGATTCC
>CAUWNG010000103.1:0-5948 GCA_963560005.1 uncultured Clostridia bacterium | reverse complement strand
TATTTTTTTGTATATTTTCTTTTATTTCTTCACATTTACTCTTAACATTTTTATCATTATAAAAATATTTTTCTATTCTCTTATAAATATCATGACCATTAGGTCCATTACCTGAATTAGCTATAACTTCTCCTTTTGCAGTTATTATATATTCATATCCATTTCCACTATAAATTGATTTAACAAATTTATTTTCATATTCATTTGTATCCACTACTAACAAAATAGCAACTTTTTTATTTCCAATTTTACTAACTTTTGAATAAATATTTATTTCTTCATTATTAACTTTACTTTGTCTACTTTTTGATGTTTTAACTTCTTTATTAGAAAAAAATTCTTCTTTATCTTCTAATAAATCAACTACTTTTCCATCACTTGTAACTGTTTTACCATTTTCATACATTATTGCCAATCTAGAAAATTGTTCATTCCCTGGAATATCTTTATATATTTTAAATATTTTTTCTTCTGATAAATCAGTTTCTTCTTCTATTTGATTTATTATAGAATTTAAAATTCGTATATGTTCATTTATTATATTTTCTAATCTTGCAACATCTTGTTTTGTTATTTCCTCTAAACTTCTAAATGTATTTCTATTTATAAGACTTCTAATATTATTAATAAATATATAAATAATTATAGACATTGCAATTAATATAAAAACACTTATTAAAAAAGAAATAATATATTTTTTCTTCACATTATTCACCCAATAATAGTTTTCCATATTTTTGCAAAATTATAACTATTTTATTTTTTATTTCATTTTTATCCGTTCTTTTGAATATATTGTAAACAACTAATTTAAATTTTTTATTTTTATTTCCGCAAAATATGACAAATCTATTTATTTTTTTTTGAATATATTGTATAATATATATGTATTGAAAAGGAGAGTGAAAGTGTATGTGGGCTATTTGGTTAATTGCTGCTGGTGTATTTTTTATATCTGAAATTGCTACAACTGGCTTTCTTATATTCTGGTTGGGTTTAGGTGCACTTTTAGCAATGATTACAAGTTTTATAACAGATAGTGTTTTAATTCAAACTACTGTATTTGTTATTTCTTCTACATTGCTTATTTTATTAACTAAACCTTTACTAAAGAAAATAACAAAAAAAGACAAAACTGTAGTAACTAATGCTTTTTCTATAGTAGGTAAAGATGCAATTGTTACTAATACCATTGATCCAAAACACGGACTTGGTCAAATAAAAGTAAATGGTGAAACATGGTCTGCTAAATGTAGTGATGATACTATAATAGAAAAAGGTTCAAAAGTAAAAATATTAGCAATTGATGGTGTAAAAGCTGTTGTTAGCATTTCTAAGAATTCTTCTAAAAAAATAGAAGAAACTGTTTAATTTAGTTATTAATATATTTTAAAAATAATAAATAATTTTAGGGAGGAAAATTTATGTGGGTATTAATTATACTATTAATTATCATTTTAATTATTGCAGTAAAATCAATTAAAATTGTAAAACAATCTGAAGTTTACATTATTGAAAGACTTGGTAAATTTCATAAAATTGCTGATGCTGGTCTTACAATAATAATTCCATTTATCGATCATGTTCGTAGTGTTGTAAGCTTAAAGCAACAAACAATGGATATACCACCTCAAGGAGTTATAACTCAAGATAATGTTACAATTACTATTGATACAGTAGTATTCTATAGAATTACAGATCCAGCTAAAGCTGTATATGAAATTCAAAACTTAAAGAAAGGTATTGAATATTTAGCTATTACAACAATTCGTGATATTGTTGGTAAAATGGATTTAGATGCAACATTTAGTTCACGTGATACTATAAATGATAAATTAAGAGTTATACTTGATGAAGCAACAGATCAATGGGGATGTAAAGTCGATAGAGTTGAAATTAAAGATATTACTCCACCAGCTGATATACGTGATGCAATGGAAAAACAAATGAATGCAGAAAGAAATAAAAGAGCATTAATACTTCAAGCTGAAGGTGAAAGACAATCTGCTGTTACTCTTGCAGAAGGTAAAAAAGAAGCTGCTATTTTAGAAGCTGAAGCTGATAGAGAATCAAGAATAAGAAGAGCTGCCGGTGAAGCAGATGCTATTAAAAAAGTAGCAGAAGCTAAAGCAGAAGAAATTCAAATGGTATATGATGCTATAATGAAAGCTAACCCTGATGACAAATTAATTCAATTAAAATCTTTAGAAGCTTTAAAAGAAGTTGCAAATGGAAATGCTAATAAAGTATTTATTCCATTTGAAGCTACAAACACATTAAGTAGTTTAGGAGCTGCTGCAGAAATGTTTAAAGACGAAAAAAAGAAATAAAGTAAAAAAGAAAAAACAGAAATTATCTGTTTTTTCTTTTTTTATTCAACTGTATCATCTTTTATATAATATTTTGTTCCTAACATTTTATCTGGTAAATATTGTTGTTCTACAAAATGTCCTGGATAATCATGTGGATATTTGTATCCTACACCATACCCCAATTTACTCATTCCATCTGCTGGTGCATTTCTTATATGCAATGGTATTGTACCTGTATCTTTATTTGCAACATCATCTAATGCTTTATTTATACCTAAATATGCTGCATTAGATTTTTTAGAATTAGCTATATATACTGTTGCCTCTGCTAATATTATTCTAGACTCTGGCATCCCAACCATCGTTACTGCCTGCATTGCACTTGTTGCTATAATTAAAGCTTGTGGATTTGCCATTCCCACATCTTCTGCCGCAGATATAACCAATCTTCTTGCCATAAATACTGGATCTTCACCTGCATTTAATGCTCTGGCTAAATAAAAAAGCGCTGCATCTACATCACTTCCCCTTAATGATTTTATAAATGCACTTATATTATCATAATGGCTATCTCCATTTTTATCAAATATTGCTTTTCTTGTTTGTACACACTCTTTCATTATTTCATCAGTTATTGTTATATACCCATCTTGATCCATATTAGTTGTTAATACTGCTAGTTCTAATCCATTTAAAGCTGTTCTTACATCTCCATTTGATGCCATTGCTATTTTTTGTAATGTACTATCTTCAATTCTAATTTTATAGCTTCCCAAACCTTCTTCTGATAATAAAGAATTTTTCAAAACCCTATATATATCCTTTTCTGTAAGTGGTTCTAATTTAAAAACCATAGATCTAGAAATTAAAGCCTTATTTACTTCAAAATATGGATTTTCCGTTGTTGCTCCTATTAATATTACTGTTCCATTTTCTACATAAGGCAAAAGAGCATCTTGTTGTAATTTATTAAATCTATGTATCTCATCTATAAATAAAATACATCTTCCATAAGGATTTAAAAAGCTATTTTTTGCCTCCTCTATCGCATTTTTTATATCTGCTACGCCTGATGTTACTGCATTTAATTTTGTAAACTTATATTTTGTTGTATTACTTATTACTCTTGCTAAAGATGTTTTTCCACATCCTGGAGGTCCCCATAATATAATACTAGACAATCTATCTGCCTTTATTGTTCTATACAATATTTTATCTTTTCCTAATATATGTGCTTGTCCTACATAATCATCCAATGTTTTTGGACTCATTCTATATGCTAATGGTTTGCTTAAATCCATATTAATTCTCCTATTTTGATAAATTTTTTAAACCTAATCTTATTATTTCTTCTATAGATAAATTGTTTTTATCTATATTTCCTAATGCTGTATCTATTTCTCTTCTACTATAACCTAAAACCTGTAAAGCACTTACCGCTTCTGATATTTTATCATTTTCTATAATAGCCTCTTTTATTTCTTCAACATTATCTTCTATTGCTTCTTCTGTCTTTAATTTATCTTTAAGTTCTAAAATAATTCTTTGTGCAGTTTTTGGACCAATTCCAGGTAACTTCTTTAATTTACCTATATCATTTGAAATCACTGCTAATACAAAACTAGATGGCGAAATATTTGATAAAATTCCCAAAGATGATTTTGCTCCAATTCCACTTACTGATAATAGTAGTTCAAACATCCTTAATTCTTCATTTGAATTAAATCCAAAAATGCTAATATCATCTTCCCTCACTCTTACATAAGTATGAATTTTTACTTCCTTTCCACTTTCTCCTAATTTTTCTATAGCATTTTGAGACATAAAAATTTTATATCCAATTCCACCAACATCTACTACAACATATCCATTTGTTTTTATTTCCAAATTTCCTTTTATATATGCAAACATCTGTCTTTCTCCTTTATATTTTTATATAAACATTTTATCACACTTTTTTAAATTTGCAATAATATATTTTCAAAAACTTTGTTTGGTTTATTTGATATAATTTTATAAAAATGCTATAATATTTATGTAATTAAATTAAAGAGAGGTTTTTATGGATAATTGGCTTTTAAGAACAGAAATGTTAATAGGTAAAGAAAATTTAAATAAATTATTTAATTCTACTGTTGCTATCTTTGGTTGTGGTGGTGTTGGTTCTTATGTAGCAGAAGGATTAGTTCGTGCTGGTATTGGTAATATTATTTTAATAGATAATGACATTGTTGATATTACAAATATTAATAGACAATTAATTGCAGATACAACAACTATCAATATTCCTAAAGTTGAAGTTGAAAAAGAAAGATTATTAAAAATAAATCCTAATTTAAAAATTCAAATATATAAAGAATTCTATACTTCTAATAATTCTAATAAATTATTAAGTAATAATTACACCTATATAGTTGATGCAATTGATACTGTAAGTTCTAAAATTTCACTTATTGAGGAAGCTTTTAATAGAAATATTAAAATAATTTCATCTATGGGTACTGGAAATAAATTAGATCCTACTAAATTTGAAGTAACCGATATATACAAAACCTCAGTATGCCCCTTAGCTAAAGTTATTAGAAAAGAATTAAAAAAGAAAAATATTCCACACTTAAAAGTACTTTATTCCAAAGAGCAACCTATAATAAATACTAGAACTCCTGCAAGTATTAGCTTTGTCCCATCTGTGGCAGGTTTAATTATTGCTGGTGAAGTTGTTAATGATATTATAAATATTAATTGAATCAATTGTATTTAACAGTTAAATTGAAAACTTTACCATAAACTCTTGTATTTTTTATCAATTTATGATAAACTTATAAATAGTCAATTTAATTTAGCATATAGGAGGTGCAAAACTCATGGCAAGATGCGAAATATGTAACAAATCAATATCTTATGGAAATAAATTAAGTATAGCTCGTTCACACATAAGTAGAAGAACTTCAAGAACATTTAAACCAAATTTAAGAAGAGTTAAAGCTTTAGTAAATGGTCAACCAAAAACTATACATGTATGTGCAAAATGTTTACGTTCTGGAAAAGTTGTAAGAGCTTAACAAAAGTATTTTTAAAATAATATATTATTTTAAAAAAGAGACTGTTATAAAATAGTCTCTTTTTGTAGTAAACTCTATGTATACTACTTTTCTTTTATTCCAAAAATAAATTTAACAAAACCTCTTAAAAATTTTGGAACTTTTTTTACAACAATTGTCATATTATACACTCCTCCTTTATTTCTTAACATGATAACCACATTAAACCTACTGCAACTATTGTTACGCCTAGAGCAAATAGCCAACCTGAAAGTGGAAGTAATAATACAAGTAAAATTCCAAGTCCTAAGCCAATTAAACAAACTCCAATTGTTTTCTTTAATGCACTAAACATAATATATTACCACCTTCCTTTATATATTATATTAATTATTCTACGAAATGTGATTTAGAAAGGATTTTTATATATGAAAAAAAATGATGTAATAGAAATTATTGAAATATTAAAAAACACATATCCAGATGCTAAATGCAGTCTAGATTTTAAAACTCCTTTTGAGTTAATGATTGCAGTTATGCTTTCTGCACAATGTACTGATGAAAGAGTTAACAAAACAACACCTTCTATATTCGC
>CAUWNG010000102.1:0-5952 GCA_963560005.1 uncultured Clostridia bacterium | reverse complement strand
CATTAAGACGAAATAGAAAAAAATTAGAACAAGATATTAAAGATAAATTAAATTCTTTTATTCACTCTTCTAGTTACTCAAAATATATAATGGATTCAATTATTACTATAAGAAACGATAGATATGTAATTCCCATAAAAGAAGAATATAAAAATTCTATTAAAGGTTTTATACATGATGTGTCTAGTAGTGGTTCAACAGTATATATAGAACCATTATCTGTTTTTGAAATTAATAATTCTATTAATAATATTAAAATAGAAGAAAATATTGAAATTGAAAAAATACTTACAGATTTATCTAATTGCTTAACTCCTATTATAAGCAATTTAAAAAATAATATAAATATTTTAGGAAATTTAGATTTAATATTTGCCAAAGCAAAATATTCTAAAGATAATGATTGTATTAAACCTAATTTAAACAATAATAAATATATTAATTTGATTAAAACTAAACATCCTTTAATAGATAAAAATATAGTAGTTCCAATTGATATTTCTGTAGGCAATGATTATACTTCTTTAATAATAACTGGTCCTAATACTGGTGGTAAAACAGCAAGTCTAAAAACTGTTGGACTTTTATTGCTTATGGCTTATTCTGGAATTCTTATTTCATGTAACGAAAATTCTTCTATTTATGTTTTTGAAAATATTTTTGCTGATATTGGAGATGAGCAAAGTATTCAAGAATCTTTAAGTACTTTTTCATCACATTTATTAAATATAATAGAAATAACCAATTTAGCAAATAATAATAGCCTTATTTTATTAGATGAACTAGGCTCTGGTACAGATCCTATAGAAGGTGCAAATCTTGCTATTAGTATTTTAGAATATTTTAAAGAAATTGACTCTATTGTAATTTCTACTACACATTATTCAGAATTAAAAAATTATGCATTAGTAAATAATGGATTTAAAAATGCAAGTTTTGAATTTGATTTAAATAATTTAAAACCAACATATAAGCTTCTTATTGGTATACCTGGTAAAAGCAATGCCTTTGCTATTAGTAAAAAGTTGGGATTAAATTCTAAAATATTAGAAAGAGCTATGTCTCTTGTAAATAATAATGAAATAAATATAGAAGAATTATTAAAAAACATCTATGATAATAAAATTAAAATTGAAAAAGAAAAAGATGAAATACAAAAAAATTTAACTCAAATAGAAATTCTTCGAAAATCTTTAGAAAAGGATAATAGTGAGTTATTAGAAAAAGAAAAAGATATAATTGATACAGCTAAACAACAAGCAAGAGAAATTTTAATATCTGCCAAAGAAGAAGCTAATGATATTATAAAAGAATTATCAACTACTTCCCAATTAAAAGATGCTAATAATTTAAGAAATAAACTAAATAATAATATAAAACAAATAAATACTTCTAATATATTTAATAATAGTGAAGATAATAGTGAAGTATTAAAAGCAAGTGAAATTTCCATAAATTTAACAGTTAAAATTCTTCCTTTTGGGCAAATTGGCAAAGTAATAACATTGCCAAATAAATCTGGAAATGTACAAGTACAAATTGGAAATACAAAAACTTATGTAAAATTAGAAAACTTGAGAAAAAGTAATATAAAAGCAGAAAAAAATTTACACTCTAAAGTAACTACAAATAAATTAAATAATTTTAAATCTCAAAATATACAACCTGAAATAAATGTAATAGGGCAAAATGTTGAAGAAGCAATATTTGTTATAGATAAATACTTAGACGATTGTTCATTATCAAGTATAAAATCCATAAGAATTGTTCATGGAAAAGGTACTGGTAAATTAAGGAATGGAATTCATAAATTTTTAAAATCTAATTCAAATGTTAAATCTTATAGGTTAGGTACTTATGGAGAAGGTGAAATGGGTGTAACAATAGTAGAATTAAAATAAACTTCCATAAATGGAAGTTTATTTTAATTCTATTGTGCATTTAAACCATATTGTTGCATTAACCAACCATAATAGTTAAATACATCTAAAGTTTGTGGTACTCCATAATCAACTCCATTAGTTTCTACTGTTATCTTTTTTATTACTGGGGCTTTTTTTGGAGTGTCAGAAGCTATTTCATTTCCATCTTTATCTTTAGGCGGCTTTTCATCTTTCTTTAATTCACTAGTCCTATAAAAAACTTCTGTATTAGCTATTTTTTCAACTACTTTCATTCCTTCAATTACTTCACCAAATGCTGCATATAAGCCATCTAAAGAAGAATTATCTTCTGTCATAATAAAAAACTGTGAACCAGCTGAATTATAACCTTTGGTTAAAAGTGAAGAACTTGTAGAACCATAATCTGATCTTGCCATTGATATAACACCTTTTTTATGTTTAAGTATATTGTTATTATATCCATTAGCTATAAATTCTCCTGGTATATTATATTCTTTATCTTCTTTTACATTATCCATAATATTACTCAATTTTGGAGATCCAGTTCCATTTTTATTTATATCTCCACCTTGAATCATAAAATCTGGTATTGTTCTATGAAATGTTAATCCATTATAAAATCCTCTATTAGCTAATCTTATAAAATTAGCTACTGTATTAGGTGCCATATCAGGATACAATTCTATTTTTACTGTTCCATATCCTTCTACTTCCATTGTTGCAACTGGATTTGGTATATTTGTAGTAAGTTTTTTATAAAATCCAAAACATACAAAACCAATACCTACAACTGTTAAAATAATTCCTAAAATTAATAATATTCTTACAAAATTTTTCATCTTTTCTATCCCTTTCTTTTAACTATAACATTAAATTGTCGAAAACAAATTGTTCTTGCATTCTTTTTAATGATTGCTTAATTGTTCTAGCCCTCACTTCACCTATACCATCAACTTCATCCAATTGTTGTAAATCAGCTACTAATATGTGTTGAAATGATTTAAAAGATTTTACTAAATTATCTACTATATTACTTGGCATCCTTGGAATTTTATTTAATACCCTATATCCTCTTGTATATACACCAACTTCGTCATAATTTTCAAAATCTTCATATCCTAATAATCTTGCTACTTTTTCTAAATTAATTAAGCTCTCATGATCATAACTTTTTATTTCTTCTAAAAGTTCTTCTGGTTCTTTCTTTATTCCTGGAGCAATATAATCTTTGATTATAAGCAATTCTTCCTCTTCTAAATCTCCAATTAATTCTTTTAATTGCATCTCTATAAGTCTACCTTCTTTACCTAATTCGTATATTCCCCTTTGAACCTCTTCTACAACATTCATAACCATCTGTGCTCTTTGTATTGATGTTATAACATTTTCCAATGTTACAATATCATTAAATTCATATTCATTTAACAAACTTAATTTATTGTCAAATACTATTTTGTATTTTTCAACTGTTTGAAGTGCTTGATTGCATTTTGAAATTACTTTAGAAATATCATCTAATACATACCTACTATTTCCTTTAAAAATAGTAATTATTCCTCTTCTCTGAGAAATACTAATAACTAAATTTCCGGTTTGCTTTGCTGTACGCTCTGCTGTTCTATGTCTTGTCCCTGTTTCAGCAGTACTTATTTCAGAAGAAGGAATAAGTTGAGTATTAGCATATAATATTTTTTTAAAATCATTACTCAAAACTATAGCACCATCCATTTTAGCTAATTCGTATAATCTAGATGATGTATAATCTACATCTAATTTAAATCCGCCATCAACCAAATCTAGTACTTCTTTTGTATCTCCTACAACAATTAACGCTCCAGTATTTGATTTTAAAATGTTTTCTAATCCTTCTCTTATTGGTGTTCCTGGTGCTATTAATTTCAAAACGTCAATGATAGCATCATCTTTTTTCATCTTTGTCCTCCTTAGATATATTATTTTATTCCAATAGATTTCATTGCTTCATTTACATTTCCAACGCCTATTATATCTAATTTATACTCTTCTTTCAATAGTTTTTTGTTACTTTTTGGAATAATACATTTCTTAAAACCTAATTTTTCTGCTTCTTTTAATCTTTTTTCAATCAAATTAACAGCTCTAACTTCTCCTGTAAGTCCAACCTCGCCTATTGCAACAGTAGTTTTATCTACACTAATATTTTTAAAACTAGATGCCGCAGCCAGTATAATTCCCAAATCTACTGCTGGTTCATTAATCTTTATGCCACTTACTACATTTAAATACACATCCTGTCCCCCTAATGCAAGTCCAGCTTTTTTCTCCAATACTGCAATTAATAATGTTAGTCTGTTATAATCTATTCCATTTGCTGTTCTTCTTGGTATCCCAAATACGCTTGGAGTTGCAAGTGCTTGCAATTCTATTAATAAAGGTCTTGTTCCTTCCATACTAGCTACAATAACAGAACCTGCTGGATTATCTGTTCTTTCAGAAATTAATACAGACGAAGGATTTGTTATTTCTACCATACCTTCATTTTGCATTTCAAACATTCCTATTTCATTAGTTGAACCAAATCTGTTTTTTACACTTCTTAAAACTCTATATGAAAAATATCTCTCACCTTCCAAATATAATACTGTGTCAACTAAGTGTTCTAAAACTCTAGGACCTGCAATATTTCCTTCTTTAGTAACATGTCCTATTATTATAGTTGTAATATCATTCATTTTACAAATTTTCATAATTCTGGATGTTATTTCTCTAACTTGACTTACTGTACCAGCAGCTGAAGTAATTTCATCTGAATACATTGTTTGAATAGAATCTATAATTGCTAACTTTGGTTTCATCTCTAATATAGTATTATCTATTATGTCTATATCTGTCTCCCCTAAGAACATTATATTTTCATTATTAATTCCTAATCTATCTGCTCTTAATTTTACTTGTTCTGCTGATTCTTCTCCTGAAACATATAATACTTTACCTTCTCCTTGTACTTTATTGCATAGTTGTAATATAAGAGTAGATTTTCCTATTCCTGGTTCACCACCTAAAAGTACTAAAGATCCCTTTACTAATCCTCCACCCAAAACCCTATTAAGTTCACCTATTCCAGTACTAATTCTAATAGTTTCTTTTCCTTCAAATTTATTTAGTGGTTGTGGTGTAACATTTTTTTTCTCTGTTTTTCCACTAACATTATTACTACTATTAACTATTTTTTCTTCATAAAAAGTATTCCATTCATTACAACCGCGGACACTTACCTAGCCATTTTGTTGATTCGTATCCACAGCTACTGCAAACAAAAATCGTTTTACTTTTTCCCATTTTTCATTCCTTATTAATATTTTTCCTATAGGATTCTTGTAAAAATTTCCTATTAGAAAACAATATAGCATATTTTACGTAAATATGCTATACTTTTCTAAAAAAATTTACATTATTTTAATCTTCTAGTCCTAAAACTGACAATAAAAACATTGCATGAGACCATCCTAAACCTATTACCCAATTTGGCTGCATAGTTTGGTTATCTACTTGTTCTCCTAATAGTCCATGTTTATTTGCAGTATTAATTACAAAATCAATGCACTCTTTTTCTTTTTTTAAATCCTTAATTTTTTTATAATACATTGCCATCCAACATGTTGAAATTACCCATGGATTTTTTCCTCCCATATAATGGTCGTCTTCAAATCTTAAATAGCCACCTGTATATGTTCTTAAAGTCAAATTAAGCTTTTCTACAGTATTTAAAATTTTCTTTTCATTAGAATTAAACATATTAAATGGTATTATGCTTCCCATTACACTAATATCTGCCAAATTATCTTTTACATTTCTGTGCAAAGTCTTTGTTTGCTCCTCATACATATTTTTAGATACAAATTTTTTTAATTCTTCTATATACACATTAATTTTTATTTCTATTTTATTAATGCTTTCTAGCTTTAACCTATTCTTTTCTTCATATTGAGGTTTTATTATTTTATATATTTCTAACATTGATTTTAAAGCTGCATATATTGCAGATAGTGAATACAAATGTATGCCTTCA
>CAUWNG010000101.1:0-5977 GCA_963560005.1 uncultured Clostridia bacterium | reverse complement strand
AACTAAATGAATTATTGAATGAATTAAATGAAACAATGGATTCAAATTGGAATAGCAATATAGAAATACCAGGAGGAAATGAGGAAACAAATACAGAACCAGAGCCACCAGTAGAGCAAGGTAAACCAATAGGAGAATTAATAGATAATGGAACAATAAAAATAGGAGATTATGTGGCATATACACCAACAGGAGCAGGAAGTTACACAGTAAATGGAACATATAGCGGAACAGGAAGTAATCAAGTAATAAATAAAGAAAATTTAAATTGGAGGGTATTAGATAAAACAGAAGATGGAAAAGTAAGATTAATAAGTGCAAATCCAACAACAGCAGAAGTAACATTAAAAGGAGCAAATGGATATAATAATTTGGTATATTTATTAGATGAATTATGTAATACACTATATAAAGGAACAAATGCAACAGCAAAAGATTTAAAAATAGAAGATATACAAAATAAGATGAACTTAAGTGTATGGAATTATAATAATTTTTCAGGATATGGCGTAACAACAGGGAGTCCAAAAAATAAAAATTATCCATTAATATTTGCACAAGAGATTGGGCAAACAGTAAATGGAAGAGAAGGAAGTTTAGGACTTAGTGAACAGACAAGTGTATTAACTGGAACAGGAATAGCAGGTTCATGGAAAGTAAGAATGACGTATTGGTTTAAAGATAATATGACAACATCAAATTATGTAAATCCTATTTACTATGAGTTATTCCATACAACAGGTAACTACTTCTTATCTTCTCGTGCTATAACTTTTAATGATTCTATTGCTTGTTTCTGTTTTAGAAGTGTAGGCACAATTGTGACTTTTGGTTTTTTGTATGAATCTAACAATGTTGAAAGAAATCCAAAATCTCACTTAAGACCTGTAGTTTCTCTAGCACCTAATGTTAGAATTGATACTGATGTAGCAGGTAAAGACGGTACAAGTCCAGAAAAAGCGTGGGTTATAAAATAGGTTAACATATCTATAATATAAGGGCTTGTCAAGATTAGTGTTTGAATTTTATAATTAATAAATTTTAAGTTGGTTAATTTAACTATAATTAGTTGACCAACTTTTATTTGTATGGTATAACTGATATAAAAGAAGGGAGAAAATAATAAATTTAGGGGGTAATAAATGTTATTAGAATTAAAAAATGTATCTAAATTTTATTATGGTAAAAATACAGTTTCAAGTGGATTTACAAAAGTAAATTTAAAATTAGATATGGGAGAATTTGTAGCAATAACTGGTGAAAGTGGAAGCGGAAAATCTACTCTTTTAAATGTGCTTTCTCGGACTAGATACTTATGAAGAAGGAGAAATGTATATTAATGGAGAAGAAACATCAGGATATACAGAAAAGGAATTTGAAAATTATAGAAAAAAATATATTGGAAATATTTTTCAAAATTTTAATTTGGTAAATAGTTATACTGTATATCAAAATATTGAATTAGTTCTGTTAATTAATGGGTATAAAAAACATAAAGTGAAAAAACAGATTTTAAAAGTTATAGATGAAGTTGGTCTTACAAAATATAAAAATACAAAAGTCTCTAAACTTTCAGGTGGTCAAAAGCAAAGGGTAGCAATAGCAAGAGCATTAATTAAAGAAACACCAATTATAGTAGCAGATGAACCAACAGGAAATTTGGATAGTAAAACAGCTAAAAGTATAATAGAATTATTGCACAAAGTGGCAAAAGATAAATTAGTAATTGTAGTAACTCATAATTATGAGCAGATTGAAAAATATGCTACAAGAAAATTGGTTATGCATGATGGAAAAATAATAGAAGATAAAATATTAAATAATAATATTATAGTGGATAAAGAAGAAAAATATATAGGATTATCTTCTATAGAAAAAGCACAGAATAAAAAGAAAAATATAGGATTTATTAATAAAATTAGGCTAGGAGTAAGAAATACTTTTAATATAAAAATAAAATTCTTATTATTGTTATTGGTGTTTTTCTTTGTTAGTATTTCAGTATTTGCAGGTTATACATCTTTAAAGAAACAAGAATATGAACAAGAAAATACAGGATATAATAATTTCTTTGATAATACTAGTAATAAAAGAATTATAGTAAAGAAGACAGATAATACTGAATTTAATAAAAAAGATTATGAAAAAATCAATAAAATAGAAAATGTAGATTATATTGTGGAAAATGATATAGTTTTAGATGAAATGATAAATGTAAAAATAGGTAATGCATCTATACATGGTAATTTTAATGATTTAAAAGCATTTGAAGGAGAAATAAAATATGGGAGATTACCTAATAAAGAAAATGAAATTTTAATATATGGAGGAAAGGCAAATTATTATTTCGAAAATGCAGAAGATCTACTTCTAAATTTAGAATGTGAAGTAGGATATGGATCAAATAAAATGGAAAGAAAGTTAAAAATAGTTGGTGTCGCTATAAATGAAGAAGAAATATATGGAAAAACTGTTTACTATGTTAATACTAAAATATTAGAAGAAATAAAAAATATTACAATGAGAAATTCAAGCAATATAACTACTGAGTATAATGATAAAATATTAACTCCATTTGGAAAGCAATATCAAGTAGAACCAAATGAAAATGTACCAAAAGGATATGCTATTGTTTCAAAAGATATGAATTATTTAGCTGATTATGGTTATTGTATAGGAGATCCAATAAAAATTACAATAGAGAATATGTATTTTAAAAAAGAATTAAACTTAGAAATTTATACATATTATGAAGAATATGATTTTGAATCTTTGATAGGATTAGCAGATTACCAAAATAATAAAGGTGCAATATATGTAAATAAAGATGAATACAATAATTTATTTAAAGAGGGAAATTTTCAAATAAGTGTTTTTATTAAAGATGATAAACAATCAGCTACAACTTTAACAGAATTAGAAAAAGAAGGTTTTAAAACTTTATATATAAAAGATACATTACAAAGTTTTTCTGGTAGTAGTGATCCAATAGTTAAAGTAATAAATGTTGTAATAGTATGTGTTGTGTGTATAGTATTATGTTTTATTTCATATTTTATAATAAAAATTATTTTAAAATCGAGAAATGTATATTTTTCTACTATAAGAATATTAGGAGCTACTAGAAAAAATGCAAAGCAATTATTAAAAATAGAATTATTTACTGTTTTAAATATAGCATATATTATAGTTTTAGTTTTAATTATTTTAATAAATCAAAGTATAATTGATATTCCATACCTTTATAGTTTAGTAAGCTTTTTAGAGTTAAAAGATTATGTGTTGACATATATTATTTTAGTATTAATTTCAATTTTAATAGCTAACACATATTCAAGAAAGCTATTTAAAAAATCTGCAATGAATACTTATAGAGATGAAGAAGTATAGAAATGGGGTGGATTGAATGATTAAACTGGTTAAAGTAAATAAATATTTTAATAGATTCAAGAGGAATCAAATACATGTAATAAATAATACAAGCTTAGAATTAGGAGATAGTGGATTAGTAGCTATTTTGGGAGATTCTGGATCACGGAAAAACTACTCTTTTAAATGCAATTGGAGGATTAGATAAAGTAAATAGAGGAAAAATATATATAAATGGAAAAAGAATAACAAAAAAAAGAAGCGGTAGTGTAGATAAAATAAGAAATTTAAATATAGGTTATATATTCCAAAATTATAATTTGATAAATGATTTGACAGTTTACGAAAATGTAGCAATTGCTTTAAAAATGATAGGGGTTAAAAACAAGGCTGAAATAAAGAGAAGAGTAAACTATATACTTGAAACATTAGGAATATATAAATATAGAAATAGATATGCAAATATGATTTCTGGAGGAGAAAGACAAAGAGTTTCTATAGCAAGGGCATTAGTAAAGAATCCTAGTATAATAATAGCAGATGAACCAACGGGAAATTTAGATAGTAAAAATTCGTTAGAAATAATGAATATAATAAAATCTATTTCAAAAGATAGACTAGTAATATTAGTAACTCATGAAAGAAATTTAGCTGAATTTTATGCTTCAAGAATTATAGAAGTGGTTGATGGAAAAGTTGTAAGTGATAGAGAAAATGAACATAATGATGATTTGGATTATAGAATAGATAATAAATTATATTTAAAAGAATTTAAAGAAGTAGAAGAATTTAAAAAAGATAATATAAATTTAAAACTATATATGAACAATAAACAAGATTTAAAAGTAGAATTAGTAGTTAAAAATGGTAATATATATATAGAAGCAAATAATTATAAAATAGAGGCTGTTGATGAAAATTCATCAATAGAATTAATAGATGATTTTTATAAAAAAATATCTAAAGAAGAATACGAGAAATATCAATTTAAATATGAAGAAATGATAAACAAAAATTATAAGAAAAGGTGTACTTCTATATATAATCCAATTAGTATTATTAAAGATGGAGTAAGAAAAATATTAAATTATTCTATATTAAAGAAATTATTATTATTACGGTTTTGTAGCTTCTTCTATGTTTATATTATTAGCTGTAAGTAACATAATGGGTGTTACAGATATTAAAGATGAAAAATTTATAACTAAAGATAAAAATTATTTAACATTAGTTACGGATAAAGTGAATGTTAAAGATTATTTAAAATATGAAAAACTTGATTTTATAAAATATATGCTACCAGGTAATTCATTAGTACAATTTTATATAAAATATGATGATTATTTTCAAACAGAAAATGCAATGTATTCATTTTCTGCATCAATTAATAGTTTAGATTTATTGAATAAAGATAATATAATAATGGGAAGATTGCCAAAAAATAAAAATGAAATAGTAGTAGATATTATGGTTTTAAATAATATAATGAAAAATGATTATGGAACTGCAATTCAAGCAGGAATAACAAAAGTAGAACAATATTTACAGAGAAAAATTTATGTAAATAATATATATATGTCACAAGATAATTCGATAAAAATGGATGAACTAACTATTGTAGGAATTTGTGATAAATGTTCTCCTTCAGTATATTTGAATAATAAAAATTTTGTGAATGTGTTGGCAAATTCTAATGAAGGAGATCCATATTCTTTAAGTATATTGGAAAACGAAAGTGAAAAGAATAATTATTTATCACATAAAATTTATGATATAGAATTAGCAAAAGACAGAATAGAGCTAACAGAAGGAAGAATGCCAGAAAATGATTATGAAATAATAGTTAATGAAACTAATGAATATGAAATGGACTTATATGAAACAATAAGTGACGAAATTAATGGTCATGAATTAGAAGTAGTAGGATATTATAAAAGTAAAGAAAATTTAGACGATTTTTATACTACCAATAAAACTATTAAATATAAATTATTACAAGATAGCAAAAATATAACTATATATCCAGAAGATAAGCAAAAAGTTATAGATTATTTTAATAAAGAAGGAAAATATATAGAACAAACTTATATACAAGATAGAATGAGATATATAGATAATATAAAAAATAGCATTTTATCTAGTTTAGTATTAGCTGGGATTATATTAGCAATATCATTAGTAGAAATATTTTTAATGATGCGTTCTTCATTTTTATCAAGAGTAAAAGAAGTTGGTATTTTAAGAGCTATAGGAGTTAAAAAAATAGATATATATAAAATGTTTTTAGGAGAGATAATAGTATTAACAGTAGTTACAGGTATACCACGGTATACTTATAATGTCTAATATAGTAAAAGGATTGCAACTTATACCATACTATCAAGATCAATTTATGTTTAATTCTACAGTTTTATTAATAAGTATAGCAATATTTGTAATATTTAATGTAATAGTAGGATTATTACCTGTATTTAATGTTATAAGAAAAACACCAGCAAGAATTTTAAGTAGAAATGATGTAGATTAAAATAATAAAAAACTATTCTTGAGAGAGAGTAGTTTTTTCTTTTATTTTTTAAAGTTCTAACAAAACTAATATAAGAATACA
>CAUWNG010000100.1:0-6050 GCA_963560005.1 uncultured Clostridia bacterium | reverse complement strand
CAATAGCCTTCTAGGCTAAGAGCAAACCACCCGTTTTACGGGTGGTTATGATTATAATTAATAACCAATCAGAAGCTAATATTAGCCTATCAAAAAGAGATTTTACTATTGCTAGTAAAATCTCATATATTAAAGTACTTAAAGGGAAATCCCTTTAGGAGAAAATTTTCAAATTGGTTGCGGGGGTAAGACTCGAACTTACGACCTTTGGGTTATGAGCCCAACGAGCTGCCAACTGCTCCACCCCGCGATGTGTTAACAAATTAATTATAATACTAAATATAAGTAATTGTCAATACTATAAACTGAAATTATTAAAAAAACTTTAAAAGAATCTTAATGTTTTATATTAAGATTATATGCTATAATTTATAAAATATAACATAAATATAAATAAATAATGTAATTAAGGACCATTATTAAACTATGAAAATAGTATAAATAAAAAAGAAACAGGTTCTTCTTAACATAATTAGTAGGTTATACTTGTAACAAAATTAATAATATGATATATTTAAATATGAAAAGAAAGGGATACAATATGGATAAGACAAGATGTTCAATTAAAATAATTGTAGTTATAGTAATCTTTTTGATATTAATAATAATAGGGATGTGGGGATATTTTTGGATAGTAGATATTGAATCTAGAGTTCCTGAAAATATTTCTAAAGAATATAATATAAAAGAAGAAACATTTTATAATAGGAAAGTATATATTATTAAATCGAAAAAAAATGTAGAAAATCCAAAAAATATTATATATTTTCATGGCGGAGCTTATATGGCCGAAGCTATGGAATATCATTGGGATTTTCTTACAGATATTGTAGATGCTACTAATACGAATATAATTTTTCCAGATTATCCATTATCTCCGAAATATAATTACAAAGATGTATTTTCTATGATAATTCCTTTATATAAAAGAATTATAGAAAATATAAATCCAAAAGATATAATATTAATGGGAGATTCAGCAGGTGGAGGAATGGCATTGGGGCTAGTAGAAGAACTAGGAAAAGAAAATATAGACTTGCCAGAAAAAACAATTTTAATTTCTCCATGGTTAGATATAAATCTTACAAATTCTAAAATTGACGAAGTAGAACAGTATGACAAAGATTTAAGCAAAGAAAAACTATTATTAGCAGGAATAGCATATACAGCAGGGGACAATGAGGAAGAAAATTTTTGGGTAAATCCAATAAATGGACCATTAGATAAATTGAAAAATGTAATTATATTTACAGGTAAATATGATATATTAAATCCAGATGTTCATTTATTAAAAGAAAAGGCAGAAAAAGCAGGTACAAATGTAGAAATAAAAGAATATGATGGAGCAGAACATATTTGGATTGTGAAAAGAAGTATAACAAAAAATGAACTTGCAGAAAAAGCATTTAATGATTTGATTGATATTTTGAAAGAAAGGTAAATTATGAAAAAAAGTAGTGAAAACAAATCATATTGGAGAAAATTAGATAATTCAGCTAAAATTTTTCCCATAGCAGCTGGTAAAAAATATAGTACAGTATTTAGATTATCTGTAATTCTTAAAGAAAAAGTAGATGAAATTATTTTAAAAAATGCAGTTATAGAAACTTTAGATAAATATAAATCATTTAAAGTAAGAATGAAAATGGGATTTTTCTGGTATTATTTTGAATATAATCCTAAAGACCCAATAATAGAAAAAGAGAAAGAATATCCATGTAAATATATAGATCCCCATACTAATAATGATTATTTATTTAAAGTAACATACTTTGATAAAAAAATTAATATAGATATTTTTCATTCATTAACAGATGGAAATAGTGGAACAACATTTTTTAAAGAAATAATATATACATATTTAGAAAAGAAATATCCAAAAATTTTTGATAGTGAAATTAGAACTATAAGAAAAATAGATTATGATACAGAAGATAGTTATATAAAAAATTATGATAAAAAACCTAAAGCAAATGCTTCAACCAAAAAAGCATTTACCTTAAAAGGAAAAAAAATAAAATTAGGAGCTGTATCTACAATACATGAAATAATGAATCTTAATAAATTAAAAATTATTGCTAAGGAGAATAATGCAACTATAACACAATACTTAACAGCAGTTTTAATTTATAGTATTTATAAAACTAATTATCAAAGATATAAGGGTAATAAGCCAATAAAAGTTTGTATACCTGTAGATTTAAGAAAATACTTTAATACAAAGACAATGTCAAATTTTTTTACATATATAACTGTTGAAGCAGAAATGAAAAAAAATAATTTAGATACATTTGAAAAAATATTAGATTTTGTCAAACAGGAGTTTAAGAAAAAATTAACAGAAAAAGAACTTATGCGAACTATGTCGAATAATGTAAAATTAGGTAAAAATCCATTTTTAAGTGTAATTCCATTACCAATAAAAAAATTATTAGTAAGATTAAGCTATATAGAAATTAGAAAATATACAACAATAACATTTTCAAATATTGGCAGAATGGGAATAATGGGAAATTATAAAGATTATATAGAATATTTTTTAATGTTAATTGCTCCTGAACCAGTAGAAAAAATAAAATGTTCTGCTTGTTCTTTTGAAGATAAAATAGTATTTACATTTACATCAATTTTAAAAGATACAAGTATAGAAAAATGTTTTTATGAATTTATAAAAGAAAAGGGAATAGATATAAAAATAGAGAGTAATGAGGTTTTAGATGTTATATCCAAAGAAAATGAGTAGTAAAAAAGCAGATTTAATTATAGGAATATCAATTATTATTTCTATAATAATAGGAATTACGTTATTTGTAATTAATAAACTTATAAGTGGAAATATACAATGGGCAGCACTTGCAAATAGTGGTATAATATATATATGGGTGACTGTAATGTATTCTGTAAATAAGAATATTAATATAGCAGGTCATGTTTTAATACAAACAATAGCTATTTCAGTTTTAACAATATTTATTGATTGTGAATTAGGTTTTAAGGCATGGTCAACAAGTATAGCAATTCCAATAATAATAATTATAGCAAATATAACAATGTTGATTTTAACAATAGTTACATATAAAAGGTATATTAAATATGCCATTTATCAAATTATAATTATATTATTTAGTATGATACCTATATATTTAATGTTTAAAGAAAATTTTGTAAATAATAAGATATTAAGCATAATTGCAGTAAGTATTTCAATTTTAAATTTAGTAATTAGTCTTATAATTTGTAGAAAAGATATAAAAGAAGAAATAATAAGAAAATTTCATATATAAGGTGGAAGAAAATGAGGAAAAAAATTTTAATGTATATTATAATATTTATAGTAGTAATAATATTATTAATTTTAGGAATAAATCTTTTTGTGGTATTAAGTACAAGGCGAAATATTATAAGTGAAGAAAGCGCAAAAAATTTAGAAAATATAGATGGTATTTTAGTATTAGGAGCAGGAGTATGGGGAAATAGTCCAAGTCCAATGCTAGAAGATAGGTTATTACAGGGAATTTCTTTGTATAATACTAAAGTATCCCCTAAAATAATTATGAGTGGAGATCATGGAACAGAAGAATATGATGAAGTAAATATTATGAAACAATTTGCAATTGATAAAGGTGTGCCATCAGAAGATATATTCATGGATCATGCAGGATTTTCATCTTATGATAGTATATATAGGGCTAAAGAGATATTTGGAGCGAAAAAAATTGTTATAGTAACGCAAAAATATCATTTGTATAGAGCTTTATATATAGCTGAAAAATTAGGGATAGAAGCTTATGGTGTAGGAGCAGATCCACGTAAATATTCAGGACAAGTGTTAAGGGAAATAAGAGAAATTTTAGCAAGAAATAAAGATTTTGTAAAATGTATATTTAAACCCAAATCAACATATTTGGGAGATACTATACCAGTTAGTGGAAATGGAGATATAACCAATGATAAGTAAATTATAAAGCTAAATAAAGGAAGGATTATATGGAAGAAAGGACAAACTTTTCAAAACTATTAGAAAAAATACCAAAAGGTTTAACAAAATTAGAACAAGCAAGATGGTTATATATAGAGTTAGGAAAAAGATTTAGATATAATATGAATGTATTTTATATATCAGAGGAAAAATTGGGGGAAATATATAACGAAGATATAAATATAGATGAGGATATTTTAAATGAGAATATATGCAAACCAATAAATATTATCTATTTAGAATTATTAAAAAGAGTTGGTGTAGAAGGTGAATTAAAAACACTTAGTGGGCAATATAAGTATAATCATGTAGGAGCTGTATTAAAGTTTGATGATGGATTACAAATTTATACAGATTTAACTGTAGATTTATATTGTATACAAAAATCCTTAAAGACAAATAATTTTGGTTATTCTTCACCAGAAGGCGAATATGATATTTTATCAAGAAAAGAATTAAAAAATATAGATGATAAAATTGGATATACTTTTAAAGGGTTATATATGAATGATTTTATTGATATGATAGCTAAAGAGATGAAAAATGATGAATTTGTAAATAAATATCTTTTAAAAAATTTTAAAGCTAATAAACCCAATAATATTATATCCGAAAAATTTGAATTCTTATTAAATCAAATACCTTTTGAACAGATGGGCTATGTAGAAGCAAGAAACTTTTTATTATATCTAATACAAAATATATTTAAAGAAGAAGAAAAAAATCATATTGAACAATATGATTTATATAAAGAGAAAGAAAATGCTGATGAAGGTAGAGAATTTTTAAATTGTATTATTATAGATGAAAATAATGCAAAGCAATATTATATACAAAGTAATGGTAAAGAAATAGAAAAACTTAGCAAAGACAAAATAGAAAAGTTATTTTTATCTGGATGGAAAAATAAAAATAAAAATTTAATAATGCAAGAAGAAAGGTAAATGCAATTTAAATATTAAGATTATGTATTAACTTCTTCATATCATTGGGAAGTTCTGCAATATAATTTGTTTTAATGTTAGTAATAGGGTGTATAAAGGAAATTTTGTGAGCATGTAAAGCTTGCCTGTTTATTAAGTTAGAAGTTGTTCCATATAAAGTATCACCTAAAATAGAATGATTTATATAACTTAAATGTACACGTATTTGGTGTGTTCTTCCTGTTTTTAATATACATTTTACCACTGATATATCTAAATTAGAATTATAATCTAAAACTGTATATTCAGTAATTGCAGTATTCCCATTTTCATTAACACACCTTTCAATAATACTATTGCTTTTTCTAGCAATTGGAGCACTTATTATACCAGTTTGTTTAATAAAATTACCATTACATATTGCTATGTATTCTTTATAAAAAGTATTATTCTTCATTTGCCTTATTAAGCACTCTTGTATATATTCATTTTTTGCAAATATAACTAATCCAGATGTGTTTTTATCTAATCTATTTACAGGTCGTATTTTTTTTAATAATCTAATTTGGTCAAAATAATATTTAACTCCATTAGAAAGGCTATCTGTAAAATGATCCATAGAAGGGTGTATAGGAATACCAGCAGGTTTATTTATTATTATATAGTAATCATCTTCATATACAATATCTAAATTCATTTTAGTTGGAACTATATTAGAACTATCTTCTTCAAAATCTATTAATATTGAAACTGTATCACCATAAGAAATATTAGAATTTATATTTGCAATTTTATTATTAATATAAATTTTATTATTTCTTTTTAATTTTAATAAAAGTCTGTCAGATAAGTTAAATTGTATTTTTAATACTTCTTTTAAGTTTATAAAATTATCGTTTTTATTTATAGTATATGTAATTAGCATAATGAACTCCTTGTATTAAAATTTTGTTTTTAAAATATTATAACATAAATAAGTGGTTAGTGTAAAAGTCATTCATAAAATATTTTTAAATAACCTTGACAATTGAATTTAGTTAATATAAAATTTAACCAAAATTGAAAAATAATTAATCTAATTCTTTTCCAATTTATGTAACAAAGTGCAAGGAGAAAAACAAGTATGAAAGCTGAAACCGTTGGGGCTG
>CAUWNG010000099.1:0-6112 GCA_963560005.1 uncultured Clostridia bacterium | reverse complement strand
GGAAAAATAAATACTATATTGAACAGCCATATAATGGAATATATGAAATAAGTCAAGATGAATATAATTCAATAGAAAAATATATTAAATAAAAATAATTTAAAAATAGTAGAGGAAAATATGAAAAGAAGTAGAATAGAAAATTTAATATGGATCATCTTTGCAGGTGTAGGACTAATATTTACTATAATAGGAATAATTATAGTAAGTAATATATTTAATTATGAAAATAAAATAGATACAAAAGGAGTTATTAAAGAAATATCATCATATAGAAATAGTAATGGAAATAGAAATCACGATATTTATGTTTCATACAATATAGATGGCAAAGAATATGAATCAAGATTAAACAGTTATTCTTCTGACTTTTATGAGGGGAAAGAAATAGATATATATTATGATAAAGATGATCCAAATAAAATAGGAGTAAAATCACTAGATTTAATATTTTTAATATTTCCTGTAATAGGTTTGATCTTCTTAGTAATTGGTGGAACTGGTATATTAGTAAAATTAAATAAGAAGAAATTAGAAAGAAAATTAAAAGAAAATGGAGAATTGATATATGCAAATTATATAGAAACAGTATTAAATACTGCATATACGGTAAACGGTAGACATCCTTATAATATTATATGTGAGTGGAATAACCCAGAAGATGATAAAAAATACATATTAAAGAGTAAAAATATATGGGTAAATCCAGAAAATATAGTAGAAGAAAAGAACATAAAAACATTACCAGTATATATTAACTTAAAAAATAAAAAACAATACTTTATAGATATTGATTCATTGACAGAAGATGTTGTGGATTTAAGATAAAAGGTTTTTACTTAAAATTTATAAAAATAAAAAAATATAAATATATAAAATACTCTGTGCAAAAGTATGGAGTATTTTTAGTTTTTATGATATTATATCAAAAGAAAGAATTGAAACGAAAGGAAACAGATTATGTACGATATTGAAGATATTTGTAATAAGTATTATAAAAATGTCTATAAATATCTAATAAGTTTATCTCATAATCCTACTGTAGCAGAAGAATTAACCCAAGAAACATTTTGTATTGCAATAAAAGAGATTAACAAGTTTAAAGGAAATTGTGAAATTATTACTTGGTTATGTATTATTGCAAAACATTTATATTATAAATATTCTAAAAATAATATTTATGAAGATATCGAAAATAGAACAGATATACCGATTACATCTATTGAAGATACCTATATCTTTAATCAAGATAGAATAGAATTATATAAAGGACTACAAAAATTAACAGCAAATGAGCGAAATGTAATCTATTTAAGATTACTGGGACTTTCTTTTAAAGAAATATCAGAAGTTATTGAAAAAAAAGAAACTTGGGCAAAAGTAGTTTTCCATAGAGGAAAAAAAGAATTAGCCAAATATATAGAAGGAGGACAAAATGAAAGAGATAGCAAATAATAGATATTGTAGTATGATAGAAGATTTACTACCATTATATGTAGAAGATTTAGTAAGTAGCGATACTAAAAAAGAAATAGAAGATCACATAAAAAAATGCGAAAAATGTTCAAAAATTTTAAAGACAATGAGGAAAGATGGAGCATTTGATTTAGAAGAATCAAATGAAGAAAACAGTACAGAAACCAGAGAAAAAGAAATTAAGTGCATCAAAAATATTAAAAGGAAGATAGTATTTAAAGTAATTATTAGTATTATTATTACTTGTATAATATTTGTAGTAGGTATAGATCTTTGGAATACATATAGATTTATACAAGATGAAGATGGTAAATGGATTTTATATAATTTTAAGACAGGAAATATAAAGCAAGGAATAAATTATACTCATATTTTAGCTGAATATACTGGCTATAAAGCAGGACTGAAGGAAAATGAAATGCTAAATGGTGCAAATAAAGAAACAGTAGAACATAGTATTATATTGACTTTTAATGAAAAAGATATATGTGTTAGTGCAAGACAAATTATAAGTGGATATAAAGAAGATGAAGTACAGCAAGTATATAATTATTATAGAGAGAATTGGGAGAATTCAGTAAAAAATGTAAAAGTAGAAAATGGGAAATTATATACAAATGAAAATGTATATATAGGGAAAACCAAAGAAAAACTAATCAATAATTTGAAAAAAGGTTATAATGCTAAAATAATAGAATTTTAAAAAATTTAAAAAAGTTACATTTTTTTGTAACTTTTTTTGTACTTTTTTCTCTATCAAATAAGGGGGAAAAAAGTATGCAAAAAAATAATAAAAAAATAATTATGATGATAACAATATGTATTGTAATGCAAACAATTATATTTATAATTGCAGGTTATCATAAATCCTATATTCATATTGATGAAGCATATTCACTTCGGTTTGGCAAGTTATAATAAAACCGAAATACAGAATAATAATGATTTTTATAATGTATGGCATGATAAAGAATATTATCAAGATTATTTAAAAGTAAATGACAATGAAAAATTTATGTTTTCACAAATTATTGAAAACCAAAAAAACGATAATCATCCACCACTTTACTATTTGATATTAAGAATAGCAATGGGATTTAATATTGATGGGTATTCTAAATGGATAGGAATTGCGATTAATATAATTATTTATATATTTATTACAATATTTATGTATTTAATCATTAGTAAACTTTTGAAAGGAAAAGAAAGATATAAGGAAAAATCTGTAGTTTTAGCATTTATATCAAGTATTATGCTATCAGCAGTAACAAGTGCAATTTTTATAAGGATGTATGCTTTATCTACATTAAATGTAGTTATAACAACATATTTACATTTGAAATTACTAGGAAAAGAAAACAAAAGTAATATGATTTTAATAGGAATAAGTCTATCAGCATTAATTGGTTCTTTAACACATTATTATTATTTATTCTATCTGATAGCATTGTTTATAATGTTTGTTATAAAGTACATAAAAGAGAAAAAATACAAACAATTAATTAAATATGTATTAGCAATGGTAATAGCAGGGGGCTGTTCTTTAATCATATTTCCATACTCAATTAGTCATATATTTTTTGGATACAGAGGGCAAGGAGTATTAAATCATTTAAGTAATATAAGTCAATACTTTGTTAATATTTTATTATACCTATTTATAACAAATGTATATGTATTCAATAATTTTCTAATTGTATTGATATTAGGAATTGTAAGTGTATGTATATACAAAATGATAAGGCATAAAAAAATAATGGAAGAAAAGAATCAATATGTAAAATATATAGCAATACCAACTTTGTTTTACTTTATTATTGTATCAATATGTTCTCCATATATAGAGTTAAGATATATTGTAGCAGTAGCTCCAATGATATTTATTCTTGTGTTGAATTTTATTTATGAAATTTTGCAAAATATATTTAAAGAAAAAACTATAAATAGAATAATGATATTTATTTTCCTAGCAATGTTTATAATGACATTTATATCAAATGAAATTATAGATTTAATTATAGGAAAAGACTTTAGAAATGAACAAGAAAGTTCATATTCAAGCAAAACAGAGTTAATAGAAAATTTAAAAAATAAATGTAATATACCAATAGAATTAATTCCACAAATTGAAGGAATACCACTTGATAATGTATTGCTTTATATAAAAGATTTTAAAGTAGAACCAGAAGTGTTATATTCTAATAAGCAAGATATTATGAAAAAAGTAACAAAAGAATTACAAAGTATTCCTGCACTATATTTATTTAATTCTAACAATAATAGATTTTTAGATGATATACTATTATTTACAAATATTGAAGAATCATATATTGCAAAGGATATTGAATGTACGCAAGAAAATATAAAAGATATAATGGAAAATAAAGATATTTCTAATGGAATATTAATATTTATCAATGATTGGCAAGATAATGAAAAAATAGTAGAAATAGTAAAGAACTCTATGAATTTATCTAATGTAACATATTTAAAAAGATTAAATATGTGTGATGTATATTATATTAAATAGACTTATATTTTATGATATTATAATAACAGATAGTAAGTTGTCTTGGGAAATAGTGAGAACTTGAATTATAATGACTTATGTAATATAATATCAATATCAAAATGTTTTGAAGATAGAAATTGCATATCAACTGCAAAAATAATTACAAGTCAAAAAATACGAGAAAGGGGCATATGTAATGAAAAGAACATTTGACACATACAAAACAGCCACTGAAAAAATGAAACAAATGGAAAGTAATTTAAAAGAAATGAAAAAATTGTCTCAAATACAGTTTGACTTTAGAATAAGCCAGTTTGAACATTTTACAGTAAATCAAATACAAGATGAATTAACACAATTGGAATACCTATTGGGTAAACTTAAAAAGGATCTTGAAAAGGTAAAAGATGAAGATTTTAAAACAGCTAATTAACTTGTAAATACTAATATGCAATTTCATTTTCGTTGCAAGGTGTATATTTACACCTTGCAAAATTTATCAGATATAAAAAAATAAACTTTTGAGATGGGTATATAAAGTATACTCATCTTCTATTATGTTAATTAAATATTGTATAATATAGGTAGAGTTTTATATTTAGAACAAAACCAAAAACAAAAAATACAAAAGAACAATGAAGAAATATTAAATAAATTTATATCATCAAAAGAAATTGAAGGCTATTCACTTAGAACTTTAAAATATTATAAAGATAATATAACTAAAATGCTAGATAAAATAAATCTTCCAATAAATGAAATTACAACAGAAACATTAAGAAATTATTTATCAAATTATAAAAACAATTCAAGTGCTGGTATGGTTACAATTGATAATATAAGAAGAACATTATCAAGTTTCTTTGCTTGGTTAGAAAAATATGCAATGGTAAATCAAAACAATTTAAAAAATTCTCATAGAAAATATGTAACTTAAATTTTAAATTAATTCAAATATTGTATTTTAAAATAAAAAAAATGTGTTTCGATTTTATTGATAAGTATTAGTTTTTATGCTATTATAATAACTAGATAAAATAATTACTCCTTTATGGCTATGGAGTAGAAATGGTTTTAAGGAGGTTTAAATTAATGAAAGTATTATTTGCAACAACAAATCCAGCAAAAATTAATAAATATGCAGAAAAACTAAAAGAAAAAAATATAGAAGTATTAACTATTAAAGATTTAGGAATAAATCTAAAGCCAGAAGAAACAGGCAAAAATGCTATAGAAAATGCTTATATAAAAGCAAAAGCATATTATGATGAAACAAAAATTACAACTATAGGAATGGATAATAATTTATATATAGAAGAGTTACCAAAAGAAAAACAACCAGGAACTCATGTAAGAAGAGTAAATGGAAAAGAATTAAATGATGATGAAATGATTGAATATTATTGTAATTTAGTTACTGAATATGGTGGGAAACTAAAAGCTAGATGGGTATATGGAATGGTAATATATAATGGAAAAGAAACAAAAGAATATAGCTGGAGTAAAAGCCATTTCTATTTTGTAGACAAGCCATGTGAAAAAAGAAATCCCGGTTATCCATTAGATTCGATGTCAATTATGCCTGAATGTAATAAATACTTTGTAAATTTAACGGAAGAAGATAGAAATAAGAATAAAGAGAATTATAGAGAAGATGATGTTATTGAGTTTATAATAAACAATATAAAATAGAAGTAGTAAATAATGCAATTAGAAGATTTAAAAGATTTAATCATATATCAAAGTCAAAATAATGAGAATATATCAGTAGAAGTTTTATACAACGAAGAAGATTTTTGGCTAACACAAAATACTGACTTTAGAATATGGGCAACTAAAACATTACACCAACTAAATGCGAAGAAAAAGTATCTAAACTAGTATAAAATTACAAATTGAAAGTTTTGAATTACTTTATACTAAAAGTATAGAGTAATTTTTCTTTTTATGATATTATAATAGCAGATACTAATTTGTAGGGGAGATAAAAAAATAATATGAGTATATTAAAGCCACCAAAAATATTATTTAATGAGTTACATAAAATTGAAGATATATTGGAAGAAATTAAAGTAAACGAAGAAATAGAAAATGTATTTTTAGAAAATTACAAAGTAGAGA
>CAUWNG010000098.1:0-6205 GCA_963560005.1 uncultured Clostridia bacterium | reverse complement strand
GATTCCTGTACCTCTTCTCCCTCTTCACTGTCTTGGCCCGCTTGTTCCCCACTTTCCGAACTAGAAGATGAAGATTTTTCGCTAGTTTTTTCTTTACTCTTTACTTTAGTTTTTGTAGTAAAGTTTTGATATGAAATGTTATTAAATGAATTTAGCATAGAAATTAATTTATCATCTAAATATTTTATTTCTTGAGATACTTTCTTTTCTAAATTTGATGTATTATTTTTACCAATATTCTTTTTTGCAAAGTAAATTGTAAATAAAATAATTAAAATAATTAATACAAGAACTAAAATCCAAATTAAAATTTTTTTCCACATTTTATTCTCCTTTATAAGTGAAAACTTTGTAATTTTAAATTACCATTCTGTTTTATTATACTATTATTCCCTAAAAAATTACCTTTTATTCTCTAGTATATATATTATTTTTTTTAAAATAATATATTATGTATAACAATATCAATTTATAAAAATTATAATTTGCATTTTGGGAGAAAAACATGAAACCAATTATAAAATTATATAGCGATAAAAAAGGAGAAATTATAAAATTTTTAAATAAATTTTATAAAAAACTTATTCCTTGTATAGAAAATGATCTTTTATGGGAAAGGCAATATGATAATCCAATAGAAATAGCAGATATGATTGGAGTGTTAATTGAAAATAATGAAACTTATAAAATAAATATATGGATTAGTTTAGATAAAGGATTATTTATTAATATAAATGATAACAATATAAATGATGTTATTAAATATTTATATGAAAGATACCCATATTAAAAGTGCCATAAATATTTTAAAATTACTTTATATTATTATAGGTAATTTCTTTTAAAATATTTATGACACTAAAATTTACTATTTTTCTAATACTATAGTTACAGGTCCATCATTTTGTAAAGTTACTTGCATATCTGCACCAAATTCTCCTGTATTTACTTTTTTTATATTCTGTTTTCTACATTCTTTTACAAAATATTCATATAATCTATTTGCTTTCTCTGGCTTTGCTGCATTTACGAAACTTGGTCTATTTCCACCTGAGCAATCAGCATATAAAGTAAATTGAGAAACAATTAATAATTCTCCATCTATATCTTTAATAGACAAATTCATTTTTTGATTTTCATCTTCAAACACTCTTAAATTAATTAATTTTTTTACTAAATAATCTGCTACCTGCTCATTATCCTCTGGTCCTACTCCTAATAATACTAAAAAGCCTTGACCTATTTCACCATTAATTTTATTATTTATCTCTACTTTTGCTTTTTTTACTCTTTGAATTACCAATCTCATAAATTAATTTTTTCCTTCCTAAAGCATTTTTTTATTTTATTCACATTTTTTTTCTCTAGTCATTAACTTTGTAACAGCTTCTGTTGGCTTCAATCCATTATATAATACATCATAAACAGTTTCTACTATAGGCATTTCTATATTATATTTTTTACTTAATTTATAAGCCACCTCTATATTATCAATACTTTCTATAGTCATTCCTACTTCTTTTTTAGTATCTTCTACAGACAAACCTTTTCCAATACATTTTCCAGCTCTTCTATTTCTACTATGTTCACTTAAACATGTAACAATTAAATCTCCAAGACCAGACAAACCATAAAATGTATTATGATTTCCTCCCATAGCTATACCCAATCTTGCTATTTCACTTAATCCTCTTGTTATTAAAGCTGCTATTGTATTATCACCTAATTTTAATTCAGCTGATATTCCTGCACAAAATGCTATTATGTTTTTTAATGCCCCACCTAATTCGACACCTTTAACATCAGAAGTAGTATATACTCTCATATTTTCACTCATAAATAAATCTTGTACATTGTATTGTACATCAATACTCTTAGATGCAACAACAATTGCTGTTGGTATTCCCACAGAAACTTCTTCTGCATGAGTAGGACCAGAAAGTATTCCTATTTTTGTTTCTGGCATTTCTTCAGTTGCTACTTCACTTAAAGTATATAATGTTGAAGATTCAAAACCTTTAGAACAAATTACTACTGGTCTGTTATCTACAAATTTTTTATATTTTTTTATAGTATCTCTTACAAATTTAGAAGGTGTAACATGTAAAATAATTTCTGTATCTTTTATTGCCTCTTCTATTTCTGTAGTACAATATATATTCTCTGGAATATCAACATTAGGTAAAAACTTACATTTTTTTTCATTGTTTATTATCTCTGCTTCTTCCTTAGAAAAAGACCATATTTTTACATTATTACCTAATCTAGCTAAATGTATAGCTAAAGCACATCCCCAACTTCCACTACCTATTACACATATATTTTTCATTTGAATTACCTCCATTATTTTTTGAAACTTATTTTATTTTCTGTACCATTTAAAATTCTTTTTATATTTTCTCTGTGATTAAATAATACTATTATGCAAAGAATAATACTAAATATTAAATATTTCCAATTATTAGCATCTGGTACAATATAATTTTGATTAATAAATATTACTAGTACAGGAAATAATATAGCTGCTGCTATAGAACCAACAGAAACCATTCTAGTAATAGCCATTAAAACTAAAGCAAAAACTAAACATATTAATCCTATTTGCCAGTTTGTTATAAGTAATATTCCCAATGATGTTGCAATTCCCTTTCCTCCTTTAAATTTAAAAAATATCGGAAAAGTATGCCCAATTACTACAAAGATTCCAGCAATTTGTACTAATAAGGCTTTATCTGCATTTTGTACAATATTGCCTATTAGTAATGCAATACCTATTGCAACAACACCTTTTAAAATATCGCAAATAAGTGTAATAAGTGCAGCCTTTTTACCTACTGCTCTTAAAACATTAGTCGTTCCTGCATTACCACTTCCTTTTTGTCTTACATCAAATCCTGCTACTTTTTTACTAATTATAATAGAAAAATTAATACTTCCTATTAAATATGCTATAACTGCTATTATAATATATGCTGCCATAAAACTCACTCCTTTTAAATATCTTTTTCTTTCTTTTCCCTAACAATTATTCTTACTGGTGTTCCTATTAATCCAAATTCTTTTCTTATCTGATTAACCAAATATCTCTCATAAGAAAAGTGAAAAAGTTTCTTATCATTTACAAATACCACAAATGTAGGTGGCTTAGTAGATGCTTGTGTCATATAAAATATTTTTAATCTTTTTCCTTTATCTGTAGGTGGTTGTACAATTGCTATAGCTTCATTTAGTACTTGGTTTAAAACAGACGTAGAAACTCTTAATGCATTTTGACTTGCTACCATATTTATTAGCTCAAAAAGTTTATTAACTCTCTGTCCTGTTTTAGCAGAAATAAACAATATTGGTGCATAAGATAAATAAGCTAATTTATTATACACATCTTTCTTATATTCCTCTAAAGTTCCATTATCTTTTTCTATTTGATCCCATTTGTTAACAATTATTATTACACCTTTACCTGCTTCATGTGCTTCCCCAGCAATTTTAGTATCTTGTGCTGTTACCCCTTCATTTGCATCAATCATAAGAATACATACATCTGATCTTTCTACTGCCAATAAAGTCCTTGCAATACTGTATTTTTCTAACTTATCATCTATTTTATTTTGTTTTCTTATACCAGCAGTATCAATAAACACATATTTTCCAAATTCATTTTCATATTCAGAATCTATTGCATCCCTCGTTGTTCCTGCAATATCACTTACAATTACTCTATTTTCTCCTAATATTTTATTCACTAATGAAGATTTTCCAACATTTGGTTTACCTATTATTGCTACTTTAATTACATTTTCGTCATCTTCGTAAAAATCTTGTTTAGGTAATTTTTCATATATTACATCCAATACATCACCAATTCCTTTTGCATTAACAGCAGATACTGGATGTGGATCACCTAGTCCCAAATTATAAAACTCATATAACTCATTAGGTTCTTTTCCAAAGCTGTCTGATTTATTACATACTAATACTATCGGTTTTTTAGATTTCCTTAACATAAGTGCAATATCTTCATCTGCTGCTGTTACTCCCTGTTTAATATCTGTTAAAAAAATTATAACATCTGCAATAGAAATTGCAATATCTGCTTGTTCTCTCATTTGGGAAAGTATAACATTATTTGTTTCAGGTTCAATTCCTCCGTGTATCTATTAATGTAAATTTTCTTCCCCTCCAATTAGCTTCTCCATATATTCTATCTCTAGTTACTCCAGGAGTATCTTCAACTATAGAAATTCTTTTTCCAACTATATAATTAAAAAATGTAGACTTTCCAACATTTGGTTTACCTATTATTGCTACTATTGGTCTACTCACAAAACTCACATTCCTTTCTAAGGTAAAACTCTAGCTTGCAAGAACACACTGTAATCTTAAAAGCATTCTCCTTTTTCCATAATAATTGTACTATAAAGTAAATAAAATTTCAATTATTATTTGTTTTTTTATTAAATTTCAACTTTAATAACATTATTTGTATTTACTTGATTTTATATTTAAATTATTATAGAATATCTTAAAAAGGGTTGAGATAAAATGAGTAATGATAACTTAGAAATATACCAAAGATATTTAAATCTAATATATTATTCAAATGATATAGTTAGAAAATATCCAAAGTGTGAAAACTTTGCTTTGGTCAATGAGATTAAAACTTCTTTGTACACAGGATTAAGAAATTTGATGTATGCTATTAAAACATTTAATAAAACTGAAAAATTAAAATATTTAAATGAATTTGATATAAATTTAAATTTATTAAAAGTTCAAATTAGAATTTCACATAAGTATAAATATATATCTACTCAAAATTATAATGCATGGAGCAATTTAATAACTGATATATGTAACATGTTAGGAGGTTGGATTAATTCATGCCAAAGAAGATAAAAAATATTTTTTATAAAAGTTTAACTTTTGATAAATTATTACAAGCACATTATAGAGCTAGAAAAAACAAAGTATATAAAAAAGAGGTTATTGTTTACGAATTAAACTTTGAAAATAATTTAACAAATTTATTACGTAATTTATATACAAATACTTATAAATTAGGAAATTATTATTCTTTTAAGGTATATGAACCTAAAGAAAGAATTATACAAGCTCTTCCATATAAAGATAGAATTGTACATCAATGGTATGTAGAAGAATTTATAAAACCTTACATTGTGCCTAAATTTATTAATACTTCTTTTGCATGTTTGACTAATAAAGGAACTCATAAAGCCGTAGAAACATTGCAAAAACAGATGAGAATAATAAAAAGAAATTATGGTGATTTTTGGATTTTAAAATGTGATATAAAAAAATTCTTTTACAATATAAATCCATTTATACTTTATAATATAATAAAAAAATATATTGTTGATCCACAAGTTTTAAATTTAACCAAAATTTTGATTTTTAAACAACCTTTAAATAACAATCAAATTGGAATACCTATAGGAAATTATACAAGTCAATTTTTTGCAAATATATATTTAAATGAATTAGATCATTTTGTAAAAAGAGTTTTAAAAGTAAAATATTATGTAAGATATATGGATGATTTTGTTTTATTATTAAAAACTAAACAAGAATGTATTAATACAAAAAAAGAAATTGAAAATTTTTTATCAGAAAAATTAAAATTAGTGCTTAATAGTAAATCTAGATATTATCCTTATAAGATGGGGGTAAATTTTTGTGGTTATCGTATTTTTACTACTCATAATTTAATTGCAGATATAGAAAAACAAGGAGATATTTTTTAATTCTCCTTGTTTTCTTCATATTTGGATTTTCGAATATCTACTAAAACAAATATGCTATTTATGTGTTTATGACATAAAATCTAAGTTTATGCCAAAGGAATTAAACTTCTTTGATACAAATCCAGTTTGTCTTTTTCATTTTCTTTTTAAATACTTTTCTCATTTTATAGAATTTAAACAAGAGTTAGTATATCACACGGTAATATCCTTAAACATTACCCCTCCGGGATAGATTTCTTTATAAATCTTTGTGTATCGAAGTGCTAAAACGCCAACGCCGGACGGAACCCGCCGTGGTAGCTGCCCGGGTAGCCATTAGTGAAGTTCGTACACAATACTCCCGCGCTTGAGTAATCACCGCAATGGCCACCACGTAGAACGAACGGAAAGGAAGCGCAACCAATTAACATAAGATCTCCATCCCATGTATTTGCATTTGGATC
>CAUWNG010000097.1:0-6258 GCA_963560005.1 uncultured Clostridia bacterium | reverse complement strand
TGTCAACACTTTTTTTGAATTTTTTTAATTTTGTTTTTTTGTCTTATTTTTTATACTTTTTTCTAAAAAAGTGCAAAATAATAAACTAGTATTGTTGTCTTTTTTTCTTCTTTTTACACCTACTAATTTATATTTTTTTAATATTTTTTCTTCAGTTTGTTATTACATTTATTATGATAACATATATACTTTTTAAAGTCAATATCTTTTTCGTCTTTTTTTGACTTTTTTCTATTCCGTCGTTTTCTAATATTTTTTATACTATTTTATATGTTCTTTAATAAATAGTATAAAAAATTGACTTCTATTTATAACTATGGTATTATTCTTTTAGTTTATGCTTAAAGAGGTGATATTATGCCATTTGATGGATTAATTACAAAAGCTATAATTTCCGAATTAAATTCTTGTTTAATAAATGGAAAAATAACCAAAGTTTTTGAGCCAAATAAAAATGAGATAGTTTTAGGGATTTATTCTAATAAGGTTCGATATGCACTTAATCTTAATATATCTGCAAATTACTATTCAATTTATCTTACTACAAATAAACAAATAAATCCTACTACTGCACCAAATTTTTGTATGCTTTTAAGAAAATATTTAGTTGGTAAAAAAATTTCTAAAATCTATAGTAATAATTTAGAAAGAATAGTTAATATTGAACTTACCGGATATAATGAATTAAATGATATAACAAATTTAAAATTAATAGTTGAATTAATGGGAAAACATAGTAATTTAATATTAGTTAATGAAAAAAATATTATAATAGATTCTCTTCGACATTTAGATTCTTCATCTAATTCTAATAGAGATATTTTACCTGCTCATTATTATATTTTACCAGAATCACAAAAATTAGATATTACAAATGATTTAAATAAGTTATATGACCATCTAAAAATCAACAATTTAGATATTATAAATCTTTTTTCAAGTAATTTTACTGGAATTAGTAAAATTTTTATTAGTAATTTACTAGATGTATTAAATATAGATAATACATTTACTTTTGATAATTTTAAGAAAATATACGAATATATAAACAACCTAATAAATAATTTTAATAATTATGGGTGTGGAATCCATACAAGAGATGATTATACTATAATTAATATTAAAAAATCTCATAATTTAGATTTAAATTTCTTTTTGGATGATTATTATAATAGTAAACTGTTAAATGATACATTTGTATCATTTAGAAATAATATTTTAAAATTAATATTAGAAAAAACTAAAAAATTATCTAAAAAATTATCTGTTTTAAATCTTAAATTAGAAGAATGTGAAGATTCCGAAAAATATAGAATTTATGGAGAACTACTAACTAATAATTTATATAAAATTAATTCTAGAAACTTACATGAAATTTATTTAGAAAATTATTATAATAATAATGAATTACTAAAAGTTCCACTAGATTCATCAATTTCTCCTGCCAATAATGCAAAAAAATATTTTAAAAAATACAATAAATTAAAAACGGCACTTCATATTGTAAATTCACAAAAACAAGATATTACATCAGAATTAAATTATTTAGAAACAATTTTATATAGCATAGATGTTGCTAAAACAATTGAAGACTTAAATGAAATTTATAATGAACTTATTCAAAGTGGCTTAATAAAAGAAAAAAGTAAAATGATTTCTAAAAATAATAAAGATTCAGAAGGAACTCGATTCTTAGAATTTAATATTGACGGCTATAAAGTTTTTGTTGGAAAAAACAACAAACAAAATGATTATTTAACAAATAAATTAGCTAATAATGGAGATTTGTGGTTTCATACTAAAGATATTCATGGTAGTCATGTTATACTAAAAATAGAAAACAACATTCAACCTTCTCAAGAAACTATAAATAAAGTAGCAAGTCTAGCTGCAAAGCACAGCAAAGCTAGCCATTCTTCTAATATTCCTGTCGATTATACATATATTAGATATGTAAAAAAAATATCTAAATCTAAACCTGGAATGGTCCATTACACAAATTATAAAACTGTTAATGTTAACATTAACTAAATACTAAAATATACATAACAAAGGGTGGTAAAAATTTACCACCCTTTGTTGAATTAGCAACTATATTGATTAACAACTAATTGCTTAATTCCGAGAATTTTCTTCAACCCTTCAGCAAAATTTTCTCCCAATGTTGCATTTGCTGTACGTAACGAAATAAATACTGTTGCTCCAACTTTGCTACATCCTATAAGGATACAGTTCCGTCTTTTCAAATAATTTGAAATCACCAATTTGTCTCTTTCGCTAATCTGTCTTACTGTCATATAAATTCTCTCCCTTATAATATGTTTTGTTATCACATAGATAACATCTAACTATATTATAGCACATCATTTATAATTTGGCAAGTATATGAATCTTTACATTATGAATAACTATGAAAAATAATTCTGATCAAATATGCAATCTCTATTATTTTCATAGTTTCAAAAAAACTTAAAATAACTAAATTTCAAATTTTTCATTTAATTTATTAATATATTTTCTATAGATTTATGATAATAAAATTTCACATTTTATATAATAAATCGTAAAAAAGAGATTAATACTTTTAAAAGTACTAATCTCTTTTTATAATTCTATTTAAAATATAATATTGGTCTAAATCCATAATCAAAATCATCATAAGAAGTTCTTGCACCTGCACGTGTACTTGTATATTTAGTTGAACCTTGACCATAACTATCTCCTCTTGGTACACAGCAAAAATTAATGTTGTCTGGAACACTTGTAGAAGTTTCTGTAGTCCATTCTCTTAAATTACCTGCCATATCATGTATGTGACAAACTTCATCTCCATTTTTACCAGTATTTCCTAATTTACTACTAGAAGTTGCTCTTGAATATCTTGTATTATTAGAACATTTTTGAATAAATACTATTGCTGTATCCCATGCAAAACTATTAGTTAAATCACTAGTTACAAATGCATTTCCTTTATACATATTTTGAGAAGCGTACGCTGCACTTGATTGTTTAACTTCTTTAAATAAATCTCCTGGCATACGATCATATTTATCGCCTCTTTCATTTGTTGAGATTTTAGAATATGGTACAAATGTATCTCTATTACCTCCATTCAATGAACCAGAGCGATAACTTGCCTCATATCTTGCTATATAATATCCTCCTGCACTATTAGTTTTACTTATAAAATCATTTATATTTATTGGCCCTACATTTCCATAAGAAGTTTTTCCTCCTGAACTCTCATTACCATTTATTTCCGCATAAACACCATTTATTGATTGATTTGCACTATATGGACTAGATGGTCTTCCACTACTATCAAATGTATATCTTCCTAAATTTATTCTTACTGTACTTCCATCACTCTTTTTAACTGGTCCTACTGGCACCCATACAAATTGATTTCCAACTCCATCCTGTATTACTATTCCTTCTTCTACTTTTGTTCCCTCTACTACGGAAAATCCTCCTGGTATTTTTACATTATTTCCTAAATCATCTAATGCATCTGTATTTCCTCCTACTGGATTTTTTATATCTCCTACATTTGGCTTGTCTGATTTGGTTGTTCCACTTACTGTTGCTGTAGTTGGGTTTCCTGCTTTATCTATTACTTGTACTGTAAATGTATAACTTGTTGAAGGTGTTAATCCACTAAAAGTATATGTTGCACTTCCTACGGTATATCCTTCGCTTCCTTTTTTGTATTCATATTTTGCAATTCCACTCTCTGTATCACTTGCTGTTGTTTGAACTGTTATTGAATTTTTTTCTATTGCTGTCACTACAAATTTACTTATTGTTGGTGCTGTTAAATCTTCTATCTTTAAGCTTGCTTCTTGTCCTACATTTACTCCATCAGTTAATCTTGCAAATATTATATCATCATCTACTAAGTTTCCTACTGTTCCTCCATTTTCTATTCTGGTCCATTTTCCATCTGCTATTCCATTCTTTTGCCACTCTATTAAGTAATTTGAGTTTGTACTTATTGTTACTCTTGCTACTCCTCCACTCCATGTTTTGTTTTTAAATACTATTGCTCCTTCTTCCAGTCCTGATGTTACTGTTCCTGTTGTTATTTCTTGTGTTATATTTCCTACATTTCCTGCCTTATCTTTTACCTCTACCTTTATTGTATAGCCTGTATTTTGTTTTAGTCCTACTATATTACTTGTTGTATTTCCGTCTTTCTGCTTTTCTATATAAGTACTATCATCTGCTACTGTTTCTTTTATATAATAAGTATACACTGTTGGAGTTTCTAACCCTGTTTCTTCATCTACTGCTGATACTGTTATTGTTACACTATTACTTGTACTACTGCTTGATAATACTGTTATTTTTGGTCCTGTTAAATCTTCTATCTTTAAGCTTGCTTCTTGTCCTACATTTACTCCATCAGTTAATCTTGCAAATATTATATCATCATCTACTAAGTTTCCTACTGTTCCTCCATTTTCTATTCTGGTCCATTTTCCATCTGCTATTCCATTCTTTTGCCACTCTATTAAGTAATTTGAGTTTGTACTTATTGTTACTCTTGCTACTCCTCCACTCCATGTTTTGTTTTTAAATACTATTGCTCCTTCTTCCAGTCCTGATGTTACTGTTCCTGTTGTTATTTCTTGTGTTATATTTCCTACATTTCCTGCCTTATCTTTTACCTCTACCTTTATTGTATAGCCTGTATTTTGTTTTAGTCCTACTATATTACTTGTTGTATTTCCGTCTTTCTGCTTTTCTATATAAGTACTATCATCTGCTACTGTTTCTTTTATATAATAAGTATACACTGTTGGAGTTTCTAACCCTGTTTCTTCATCTACTGCTGATACTGTTATTGTTACACTATTACTTGTACTACTGCTTGATAATACTGTTATTTTTGGACCTGTTAAATCTTTTATTTTTACACTTGCTTCTTTACCTACTTTATTATTCTTTTTTAGTCTTGCAAATACAATATCTTCATTTTTTAAATTTCCTATTGTTCCTCCATTTTCTATTTCAGTCCATTTTCCATCTTCTATTCCATTTTTTTGCCACTCTATTATATATCCTTGTTCATTTGTACTTACTATTACACTTGCTAATCCATTGCTCCATTCTATATTACTAAACTTTATAGCACCTTCTGGTATTTTTCCTCCATTAGCTACTTCCTCTATTAGTTCATTCAATTTATTGCTAAAGTCATTTAAACTTTCTATATCATTTTTTACAGCATTATTCATTGCATTTCCTGCTTCTTGCGCTTTATTTATCAATCCGTCATCACTAAATACGTAACCTATTGTTATTCCTGCTAATATTAATATTACTACTATTGTTATCGCTAATGCTATTAAGGTTATACCACTTTTTTCTTTATTTTTTAATAACATTATTTTTTCCTCCACTTTTTATTTTGCTTCTATCTTTATGTCTTTTGCATTACTTACATCTGCTGCTATTGTTGCATTTATTTGATATGTTTCTCCTACTTCTATCTCTCCTATTATTGCATCTGTTTGGGTTATTACTTCTCCATTTTCTCCTATTATACTTATCTTTACTAATTCTTTTTCATGCTTTGTACTTAAAGGATTTTTTATATCTGCTAATAATACTGTAAATCCATTTTTCTCTGTATATTGTATATTGCTTATCTCTAATCCATTATATGTTCTATCTTTATTTAAATCTTCACTTACATTTAATTTTGTTCCATCATCTAATGTCTCTACATATTTTTCTTCATTTTGTACTTGATTATTGCCTGCTAAATTATTCTGTTCTTCTGCCTTTCCTTTTCCTCCAATTACCTTAACCAATAGTACTACTATTAATACTATTACCATAATTCCTATTATTAAAAATATCCATTTTCTCTCATTCTTTGTCATCTTTTATATCCTCCTTATTTTTTATTTTTTATAATATCATATTGTTTTTCTCTTTACAACACACCTATAAGTTAACATTTATCTATACATTCTTATATTTTATGTTCACTTTTATCAAATTCCTTGTTGCTACTATATTCTATCCATTTTTCCAAATTTTAATATTTTTTTTATTTTTTTCACACAAAAAGGACAAGTTATTTACTTCAATAACCCATCCTTATATTTTCTAATAATATATATAACTTTTCATTTTCAAAACTTCTTTTTTTAAAAAGTATGTGTGTGTGTGTGTGTGTGTGTGTGTGTACAGCCCCAACGCTTTCAAGCTTTTTCATCTCTTTCATCTCCTAATCTTTTGTTTTTT
>CAUWNG010000096.1:0-6383 GCA_963560005.1 uncultured Clostridia bacterium | reverse complement strand
ATGTTAGATTTTTAAAACAATTTTAATTATGAGATAAACTGGTTAAAAAGTTTCTTAAACAAATTTATATTTATAAGAAAGGAATGTTAGTAAAAATGAAAGCAAATATAGAATGGTTAAAAGAGTATTCAGATATAGATGTATCTACAAAAGAATTGGCAGATGTTTTGACAATGACAGGATCAAAAGTTGAAACAATAGAAGAAAAAGGAGAGGACATTAAAAACGTAGTTGTAGGTAAAATTTTGGAAATAGATAAACATCCAAATGCAGATAGATTAGTTGTTACAAAAATAGATATAGGTAATGGAGAAAAATTACAAATTGTTACTGGAGCAGATAACATAAAGGTAAATGATATTGTTCCAATTGCCAAAAATGGTGCAGAATTGCCAGGAGGTAAAAAAATAAAATCTGGAAAACTTCGTGATATAGATTCTCAAGGTATGATGTGCAGTGTTGGAGAATTAGGTTTAGATATAAATAATTATCCTGAACAAATTGAAGATGGTATAATGATTTTAGATAGCAAATATGAAAAAAAATTAGGAGAAGATATAACAGAAGTTTTAAAATTAAAAGAAAGTGTATTAGATTTTGAAATAACATGTAATAGACCAGATTGCTTTTCAATAGAAGGATTAGGAAGGGAAGTAGCAGTATCATTAAATAAAGAATTTAAGAATCCTCATAAAAATATAGATGAATTAAAAATTGAAAATAAAGATAGTATAGAGGGTTTAAAAGTAAATATAGAAGAACCAGATTTATGCTATAGATATATAGCAAGAATAGTAAGAAATGTAAAAGTTGAACAATCTCCAGAATGGTTGAAAAAAAGATTAAATGCTTGTGGAATAAGGCCTATAAATAATATTGTAGATATAACAAATTATGTAATGTTAGAAATGGGGCAACCATTACATGCATTTGATATTAATTCTATTTCAGGAAAACAAATTACAGTAAGAAAAGCAAAAAATGATGAAAAAATACTTACTTTAGATGGAATAGAAAGAAAACTAAATAATAATATGTTAGTTATAGCAGATATGGAAAAACCAGTTGCTATAGCAGGTGTTATGGGAGGAGAAAATTCTGAAATACAATCAAATACAAATACTGTAATATTTGAATCAGCAGTATTTTATGGTGGTAGTGTAAGAAAAACAGCAAAAGAAGTTGGATTAAGGACAGAAGCTTCAAGTAGATATGAAAAAGGTTTATCACCAGAAAATACATTTAGAGCAATTAATAGAGCAATAGAATTAGTAGAATTATTAAATGCTGGTAGTGTTGTAGATGGAATGATAGATATATATCCTACCAAACAAAAAGTAAACAAAATAAAGTTGGATGTAGATAGAATAAATAATTTGTTGGGTATAAATCTTAATAAAGAAGAAATGATTAAGATATTAGAAAAACTAGAAATAAAAGTAGAAAATGATATAATTATACCTCCATATTTTAGGACAGATATTGAACAATTAGCAGATGTTGCAGAAGAAATTTTAAGGATATATGGTTATGATAAACTAGAGACAACTTTAATTAATGCTGAAACAACATTAGGGGGAAAAAACAAAGAACAAAAAATACAGTATGAAATATCTGAATATCTAGTAGCAAAAGGATTTTCAGAAATATATACTTATGGCTTCATTAATGAAAATGATTTAATAAAATGTAATATTGATAAAGAAGATAATCTATTTAAACAAACTGTAAAGATAAAAAATCCTTTAAGTGAAGATTATACTATAATGAAAACTACCCCTATTCCAACAATGTTGCAAGTTTTACAAAGTAATAAAAACTATAAAAATAAAAATGTAAAATTATTTGAATTAGCTAAAACTTATAAAAATGTAAACGAAAAAATAGAAAAAGGAGAATTACCAGAGGAGAATACAGTACTTACTATAGGAATGTATGGAGAAAAAGAAGATTTTTATACACTAAAAGGTATAGTAGAAAATGTATTAGAAGTTGCTGGAATTCAAAAATATGATTTATTTAAAGATGAAGAAAATAAATTGTATCATCCTGGAAGATGTGCAAGCTTAAAAGTAGGAAATGATGTGTTTGCAAGTTTAGGTGAACTACATCCACTAATTTCAGAAAATTATAATTTAAATGATAGAGTTTTAATTGCAGAAATTAATATAAACAAAATAGTTAAATATGCAAAGTTTAATAAAAAATATGTAGAAATTCCTAAATATCCAGCAGTAGAAAGAGATATAGCAATGCTAGTTGATGAAGAAATAGAAGTAGGTCAGATAAAAAGAATAATTACTCAAAAAGCGAAAAAAATGTTGGAAGAAATTAACTTATTCGATGTTTATAGAAATGAGAAATTAGGTAAAAATAAGAAGAGCGTAGCATATTCTTTAAAATTCAGATTAACAGATAGAACTCTTACAGATGAAGAAGTAAATAATACAATGCAAGAAATAGTAAATGCTTTAGAAAAAGAGCTAAATGCAGAGTTAAGAAAATAAATTAACCTTTATTTTATAAAATTATGCAAATCAACAAAAACGAGGTATGAAAAATTATTTAAAATTTCATGCCTCGTTTGTTGTTTTACAAATTGTTTAATACTTTATTAATTATTGTTTTAGTAATATTCTTAGTTACATTATTTTCATCTTTTAAAGGATTATATTCTACTATATCCATAGATTTTATTATATCTTTATGTTCAATTACCTTGTCTATTAGAGAATAAGTTTCTTCAAGATTAATACCATTGTCAGCTGGAACAGATACTCCAGGAGCAAGTTTAGGATCTATTAGATCTAAATCAAAGCTTATATGTACACCATTTGTACCGTCCATAGCTATTGAAAAAGCTTTTTCAAGTATTTCTGTAGCACCATATTTTTTAATATCTTCTGAACTAAAAACTGTAACACCAGCATTTTTAAGATTTTCTTTTTCTAATTTATCTATATCTCTACCACCTACTATAACTGCATTTTTAAAATTATAAAAATTACCATTATGAAAGTTTGATAAACTTTCTTTTTCATAATTTGTTACTACAGCTAAAGGTAAACCATGAATATTTCCAGATTCTGTAGAATTAAATGTGTTAAAATCACCATGTGCATCAAGCCAAATTATACCTAAATTTTTATAATAATTTAGTGAAGCTAAAGCAGAAGATATGGCAACAGAATGATCTCCACCAATTGTTAAAGGAAATTCATTGTTTTGTAATATGTTTAATTCTAAACTATATAATCTAGAATTAAATTCATTAACACCTTCTAAATTTTTTCTTTTATTGTCTTTTTCTCTATTTTTTTCAAAATTCCCCTTTTTTATTGTATGTACACTTGAAATATTACTAGAATTAATATCCTTTGTTAATATTTCTGGTCCTAAATTTGTACCATCAGTACTTAAACCTAAATCACTACATGCGTTTATAATACTTATATTTTTCATTAAAAATCTCCTTTCTATAAAACAAAAACGATTATAACACTATGTACAAAAAAAGTCTATATTTTTAATATTTAAAATTAAATTGAACATAAAAATAACTTATATAATTTTTTCTATGGTATTGAAAAAACAAACTTTTTGTGCTATAACTAATATTAGTGAAAATTAAAAATATGGAGGGATTATTAATGTCTAAAAAACAAAGAAGAGATATTGGAAAAATTTGTACAAAAATATTAGCGGGATTGTTAGCTTTAATGACATTAGTTGGTGTAGCAGCTACATTAATATACTATTTGGTTATTGGCTAAAAAAATAACAATAAAGGAAAAAGAGATATGTTTGAAAACTTTGTTATAAATGTTAATGGAATATGGGGGATAATAGATACATATATAAAAAATTTGTTAACCAATCCTATTGGTCTTATAACTCTTATATTAGATTTATTTATAGTAATTTATTTAATTACAAAATTTATAATATATGCAAAAAAGTCTAGAGTATGGCAGTTGATAAAAGGAATTATATTATTTTTAATAATAGTGTTATTGAGTGAAATTTTACAATTAAAAATCTTAAATTATATTTTAACAGTATTTATGCCTTATGGAGTAATTTTAATAATTGTTATATTCCAACCAGAATTAAGAAGAATGTTAGAACAATTAGGAACTAACAAATTTACTAGATTATTTGGATTAGATAAGGATTTAGCAACAAAAACAAAAGAAGACATATATAAAGTAATTATAGCTGTTACAGAACTTGCTAAAATAAAGACTGGTGCATTGATAGTTATAGAAAGAGATATAAATATTAATGATATAGTGGAAACAGGAGTAAAAATAGATTCTGAGGTATCACCACAGTTATTAGTTAATTTATTTACTCCCAAAACACCTTTACATGATGGTGCAGTTATAATTTCTAATAATAAAATAGAAGCAGCAGCTTGTATTTTACCACTTGCAAATGATACAGACATTGCAAAAGAACTTGGTACAAGGCATAGAGCAGGTCTTGGAATTTCTAAGGAAACAGATGCAATCGCAATAATTGTATCAGAAGAAACAGGAAAAATATCTATAGCTAAAGACGGAAACCTAATAGTAGATGTTAAAGAAGAAGCATTACGAAATATATTGATAAAAAATCTTATAACCAAAAAGTATGAGCAAATACCAAAAAAGAAATTATTTAAATTTGATAAAAAAGTAAATAAAAATAATGAGGCGAAATAGAGATTTTTTCGTCTCAATTATTTTTTTAAGGAGTAAAAATGAGAAATATTAAATTAACAATAGAGTATGATGGAAAAGATTTTAATGGGTGGCAAAAACAGCCTAAAATAAATGGTTTGAACATATTTTGATTTTATTTCAAAGTAGTTCAAACCATTGTTATGTCTATATTTTTAATTTTCAATATATTTTCAAATAAATATAAAATATTTTAAAAATAATTCGCGTGGCTGTACTGGTGGCTGTACTAATATATATTTAAAAGTCAACTGTCAAACCATTTTCCTTTAAATAGTTGTAAGATAAATCCAAGTGTTCTTTTTTAAATTTATCAAAAACTTCACAATATACATTTAGTGTAGTTGAAACATTTGCATGTCCCATTATCTTTGCTAAAACAGATGCAGGCATTCCAGATTCTATACATCGTGTTGCAAAAGTATGACGAAGCATATGCTGATGAACATCATAACCTTTTCCAATATTGTGATGCTCACAAAATTCTTTGAACATCATATTAACAGTATCCGTACTTATGCATTCTTTATGTGAATTGCAAAATAAAAGGTTATAATCATTTTCTGTATAGTATTCTGATGATAAATATTCTTTTAAAATTTTTTCAATATTATCATCCATCATTAAATCTCTAATTCCATTTACTGTTTTTGTATAAGAACCAATTGTTGCTCTGTCATCAAATGTACGAGTAATAGTTCTTCTAATATGAATTATCTTATTCTTAAAATCAATATCATTTATATCTAAAGCATTTATTTCGCCCATCCTCATGCCTGTAAATAAACTTAATAAAATTTGATATTTATATCTAAATTTTTTCGCATTTTGCAATTCATTAATAAGTTGCTTTTGTTCATCAATAGTAAAAGCAGATACATTTTTAGACTTGTCTTTATATTTTTGAGATAAAGGTATTTCAAATTCTAGTTGATCGTCTAAAAAGTTATAACGCAAAATATTTCGTCTCACAGCTATTTTAAAAGTATTGTTAACTATTCCATATATTTTAGCAATAACAGAATCTGAATATTTTGTAATATATATCAAGAAATCTTTTAAATCCTTTTCTGTAATTTTTTGAAGTTCCATGTTAGCAATATAATGTGTAGAGATATTCTTTAAAGTGTGCAATTTACGAGAGTAGGAAGTTTCTTTTAATTTATTCATTTGGTAGGCAGTATCAATAAATTCTTTTGCAATATCATAAAATGTAACTTTTGATTTATCTACATAAGTATCTGTATTTAATTCAGTTATAACCTTTTCTAATTTCTTTTTTACTTCTTGTCTTGTTTTTCCATATATAGTTTTCCTTTTTCTTTTACCAGTTTTTTCATCATACATAGCAATAGTGTATTCAGTAACCCACATGATTTTGCCATTTCTTTTTCTTTTGAATATTGTGCCTTCGCCATTTCCACGAGTTTTAGTTGTACCCATAATAAAAAAACCTCCATATTCAATAATCTTTTTTGTTTTAAACTATTGAAAATGAAAGCATTATTTGATATTATAGTAATGTAATCACTCTCAATAGTGGTTATGCTCTGGATAATGTGTGGTGTTCCGCAAAAAACTAAACACATTGTCCTTTTTTTATAAATTTATAGTCGTAGATGTTGTATTTTGATTATTTTGTTTAAATTATTTTATAAA
>CAUWNG010000095.1:0-6468 GCA_963560005.1 uncultured Clostridia bacterium | reverse complement strand
CCACGATTAAAGAGTAATCAATTCTTATATTTCAAACATATCCACTAGTAAAATTTTTTGAAAAAAGCTCACAAAAAGAACGCATCAAAATTAGATACGTTCTATATTTTACATAATATATTTTAAATTTAGGTATAAAAACTAAAGCTACGCTATTTACTAAAATGTAACTCTCTCTCTCTCTCTCTCTCTACGACTGCAACGGTTTCAGCTCTCATACTTATTTTTCTCCTCTTTTACCATAGATTTTTCAGTATTATTTTCTAGTTTAAGTATATTTCCTAATTCATCAGCAAAATCTTGTAACATTACTATTTTTATACTAGCTTCTTTTCCATCTATATAATCATCAATTACTTGTTTTAATTTTGCTATATTAGGCATCTCTGCTTTAATTTGTTTTGTATATCTTTTAGCTCTATCTGCTAATTTTTCCTTAATTGTTACTATATCTTCATTACTTGCACAAGATATTCTTTGAAACATTTGAAATGTATCATAATACTTAAATATTGGTATATTCATACATTCTTTATCAAATCTATCATAAAATTGTTCCATCTTCATCGGAATATTTTTAAATATATCTGCTGCCTTTTCCATATACATTTTATCTTTTAATTTTGAATTTATAGCATTAAAATGTTTTAATATTTCTTCCATTTCTGGTTCAAAATCATCTTCCAATGCTATTTTTGATAATTCTTCATTAACATTTGAACAATAGCTTGATGTAAGTGAAGATACATTCATTCCATTAAAGAATATATTTTTCATAGTTTTCATTTCATAATTTATTAAACCTTTTTTTATAAAATATGCAAAATATGCAAATAATTTAACAATCTGTATAAGTTCTATTTTTCCATGTTTTACATCATCTAATACTTCATCTATAATTCTATCAAATTGATCATCTGATATTTTCCAATATTCCTCTGTAAGTAACCTTTTATAGCCTGGAAGTTTATCTGTATCTATAGTATTTCTTATAACTTCCATATCCTCTTTAAAAACTCTCATATCAAATATTCTTGTACGTACATATATTTCTATAAATTTAAAAAATCTATATTCTGCTTTAAAATTATAATAATAGTTATTATCAAATTCTTTAATATAAAATTGTCTATTATCCATAAATACTCTTGAAGATACAAGAATTGATTTATATTCTTCATTATTATTAATATTTACGAATTTATCCTTTGTTATCTTTCCAGCCTTTATTTCAAAAGATATAGCTATAGTAAATATAAGCATTGTTTGCATAACCCTATTGTTTGTATTTGGATATGATTTATTTACCATATCAAATATCTTTTTAAAATTATTTAAAGAATGTTTTAATATACGTAAGTTTCTTGTTCCACTTTTGTTAAAAGTAGATGTTATTAAATTTGTATTTTCCCTTAAAAATCTAATTAAATCTGGATACTTTTCATACCTCATCAATAGTCCATTTATAATATAATTAAATTCTGGTGAATATTCAAATGTCTCTCCTATTAATTTTTCTTTTATTCTTTCATAATCATTAGCTTTATCAAAAACATACTCAATGGTATCTCTTATTCTTTCTACCATTGGCTTATCTGTTTTTACATTCAAATTTCCTTCTTTATCTAATAGATACGTAGCTATAAATGTTTTAAGTTCTAAGTTACTATTTTTTAGTTTTGTAGATAATTCCTTCTCATTGCAAATAATAATAGTTTTTATATGATCATGTTCAACAAAATTGTTTATATATCCTAAAATATCTATAACATCTACATTTGCTCTCTCTAAGTCATCAAAACATAATACTTTATCATCTGTTGAAAAAAACTGCTTATAATCTATTCTATCTCCATTTTGAGTCACCCCAAAGAAATTTGCCATATCTAATCCTGTTTTTGCATACTCCGGTATATTGGTTACACCACTAGCATCCATAAATTTCTTAAGATTTTTATCCATTAATTGAGTAGTTTCTATAAATATTTTTTTACTTATTTCTTCTAAGTTAGATATTCCATATAAAGACATATAAATTGCAGTATATCTTTTTCCATTTAGTTGCATTGACTCTATTTTAGGTTTTATTTTATGATCCCAAAAATAAGTTTTTCCACTTCCCCATTCACCATTAAGCATAATAGCATAATCTGTATAATCTGCTCTAATATAATCTAAAATACTTTCTATTAAGTCTTCCATTTCTTCATCCCTTTCTTTATTAATCTTTTGCTATTGTTAAAATTCCTATTTTATTTGCTCCACTTTCTTTTAAAACTTTAGCACATTCATTTACTGTATTTCCAGTTGTGTAAATATCATCAAAAATTATTATATTTTTATTAACTATTTTTTGTTCTTCTGCCACTTTATATACATTCTTTACATTCAATTCTCTTTCTCTTTTTGTTAATGTACTTTGTACTTTATTATTAACTATTTTTAATAAAATATTATTTTCATATTTTATTTTTTTACTTGTTTTAGCTATTTCTTTTGCTATAATTGCACTTTGATTATATCCCCTTAATCTTTCTTTTTTCTTATGCATTGGAACTGCTATTATTATATCATACTTTTCAAAAAATACATTTATTTTTTCATTTTTTACAAAAAATTCACTAAAAGTTTTGTATAAATATACCTTACCATTAAATTTATAATCTATTATTCTATTTCTAATTTCTTCTTTATATTCAAATAAATGTATTTTTTCATCAAAATATATATTAGGGTCATCATTAATTTCAATATTAGCTATTTCTTTTTTTATGTACTCTTTAAAACATTTTTCACATAAAAAATTACTGTTATCTTTTCCACATATTCCACAAATTGGTGTATATATATAGTTTAAGACCATATTAAAAAAATTCATAAATTTAATCTCCTTTTTTTAATTGGTCCCCTATTTTTAAGCTTCCCTTAACTTAAATTCTAACCCTGTATTTCTTTTTTTGCTATTTACATTTTTTATCATAAAATCTATTATGTTTTTATTTCCTATAATTATAAGTAACTTTTTTGCTCTAGTCATTGCTGTATATAAAAGAGTTCTAGTTAAAAGCATTGGTGCAGTATTCGATAATGGCATTATAACGACATCAAATTCACTTCCGCTGTGCTTTATGTACAGTTATACTATATGCATGTTCTATTTGTTCCAATTCTGAAAATTGATACCATACAATTTTTTCATCATCAAATTTAATTTTAACCTGTTTCTCATTTTCGTCTATATAAATTATTGTTCCATATTCTCCATTAAAAACACCTTTTCCTGTTTCTAAAGTAATATTATCTTTTTCCCAATAAATGTCATAGTTATTCTTTATTTGCATAATTCTATCGCCTTCTCTAAATATGACATCTTTAAATTCTCTTTCTTTTTTCAAATCACTTTCTGGATTAATTTTTGCTTGTAACATTTTATTTAATTCTTTTGTTCCAAGCAATCCTTTTTTAGTTGGTGTTATTATTTGAATATTCTTCAAAAAATCATAATCTCCATATTTCTTTAGTCTGCCTGTACTTAATGATAAAATATTTTCAAGTATTTTATTTTGATTAGATTCATTCATATAGAAAAAATCTTCTAAAAACTCTTCATTGCTATCTATTTTTTCTAAAAAATTTATTCCTTCATTAACTTTATGGCTATTTATTACTATTTTACTTTTTGCAGCTTGTCTAAAAATTTTGTTTAATATTATTGTTGTTATTCTTTCTGAATTTATAAGATCTTTTAGTACATTGCCAGGTCCTACAGATGGTAATTGATCCACATCACCTACTAGTACTAACTTTGTTCCCTTAAATATAGCCTTCACCAAGTAATTCATTAAAAACAAATCAACCATTGAAAGTTCATCAACTATAATAACATCAGCATCTATTGGTGCAACATCTATATCTGGATCTTGATTTTCATCAACTACTATTTTTCCTAATTCTAATAATCTATGTAACGTTTTAGATTCTTCTCCTGTTGTCTCTGTCATTCTTTTAGCCGCTCTTCCAGTTGGAGCACATAATACAACTTTTCTTTCTTCATTTTTATACATTTCTATTATTGTTTTTATTGTTGTTGTTTTACCTGTACCTGGTCCTCCTGTAATAATACAAACATTATGATCATTTACTGCTTTTACAGCTTCCTTCTGCTTATCTGAAAGTTCTATATTAGAATTTTTTTCAATTTTCTTTAATTTTCTATCAAAATTATCTATTTCTTTTATATTTTTATAATTATCTAATGCAATTAAAGAAGTAGCAATATTCATTTCTGCCCTATAATATGGTGCTAAATATACCCATTCTTGATTTTCTCTTTCCTCGATTATTATGTCTTCCTTACCTTTCATATTTATAAGACAGTCTTCAATTGAATCTTCGTTTACTTTTAATAATTCTTTGGCAAATTCTAATAAATTTTCATATAATACAGTACAATGCCCATTATATGTTGCAAGCTTAAGTGCATATTTAATTCCACTTAAAATTCTTTTTGGATCATCAAAATCTGTTCCAATCTTTATTGCTATATCATCAATCTGTTTAAAGTTTACTTTATTTAACAAATCTACTAATAAATATGGATTATTTTCAATTTCTAATCTAGTATTAACACCATATTTTTTAAATATAATTTGAGCATTTTGTGGACCTATACCAAACTTTTCAAGATATCCAACAATTTGCCACACTTCCCAATTTTCCACAAAAGCATTTCCAATTTCTATTGCTTTTTCTTTTGATATTCCCTTTATTGTAGCTAATTTTTCTGGTTCAAATTTCAATACATTTATGGTATCATCTCCAAACCTTTTTACTATTCTGGAAGCAATAGCTTTACCTATCCCCTTTACAAAACCATTTGCTAAATATTTTTCTAATGCTGCTGTTGTTTCTGGCATTATTTTCTCAAAAGTTTCTACTTTAAATTGTGTACCATATTCTTTATGTTCTACAAAATTTCCTACTGCTTTTATTGTATCTCCCCTATTCACAAAAGGAATATATCCAACTATAATATTTTCTTCATTATTTTCAATTAGTGTAGCAACAGTGTAACTATTTATCTCATTTCTATATATTATATCCCCTATTTCGCCTTTAATTTCCATATATACTAAAAACCTCTTTTTTATAGTATATATATTTTATATTCTTTTAGCTAATTAATCAAGTACTTTAAATATATAAATAGTAAAATGGTAATATAACTTTGGTTTGAATGTAAATTGCTATTTGCATAGAGTTTTATTAGCTTTCTAATTTTTTACAAAATTAGAAAGTCGACGCTAAACGCACGAAATATCTGTAGGTCACGGCACAATCGCACATGTTGCCTCTCTTGAAAAACGTAAGCCATGCAAAGTGTTCGGTGTCCTGCGAAGAAGACCAGTATCCGTCATCAAGATTATAATTTACATAATTATCTTTTGTTATTTCTAACTCTTCTGCAAATGCTGACCATTCTGCCCTTGATGGTACAAACCATCCACTATTTACTTGTTTTTGTATTTTTTTCCACATATCGTTTTCATCTTGTGGTGGATATTTATTGTCATTCCATTGAGTTATCATTGTTTGTGTATTTTGTTTTCCTTGTTCAAAATCCTCAGATGTATCTATAATCATTTTCCCATTAGCTGATTTATACCAATAATACTCAATATTCTCTATATTCTCTAATGCCATTATATAAAATCTTTCGTTTCCTGTTGTTCCTTTTTTTGGTGTTATCACATAATTTTCACCAAAATCATCTGTATGTTTATTTTTACTTATATTGTATTCTTTTAAATTATCTTTTATTGGAATTGTATATAATCCCCTATCATCCATCCATTTTCCGTCTCCAGTATTTCCTTTAGATAAATCTGCAAATATTATTCCATCTACTGTTCCATCTCCCTCTCTATCTGCATAATATCCTACATAAGAGTTTGTTTCCGGTATTATTCCCTCTGGTGCTTCTGTGTTTGTTTCTCCATTTACGCCTAGACCATTTATCATTCCATTTATTGTATCTCCTACATTAGTTAAACTTGCTTGGTCATTTGATATTGCATTATTCATACTATTTGCTGCTTCTTTTGCCTTATTTATTATTCCATCTTCTCCTAACACAAATGTTATTGTTACTGCTGATAATATCAATAACACTACTATTGTTACTGCAAGTGCTATTAATGTTATTCCGACTACTTACTTTTGTTTTTTCTCTTTTTGCTTTTTCTTTTAATATTTTTCTTTGCATTTCTTTTATCTCTTCCTCTCTTTCTAAAAACTCCTTTTTCATCTTTTTTTAGCTTCCTCCTTCTTCCCTTTATTTTTTTCTTTAAAATACATATTTACTTTTTATAAGTATATATTTTTTCACTTTTGTATTTTTCAAATTCTCTTTTTCTTTTGTTCTTCAATGCTCTTTTTTCTCCTTTGCATCACCCCTTTAAAGTCTTA
>CAUWNG010000094.1:0-6588 GCA_963560005.1 uncultured Clostridia bacterium | reverse complement strand
TTTTAGGGCTTATGTTTAAAATTTTTTGGGACATTTTCAAAAATCATTGACACTAAATTTTTCCTTTTAAAATTATAGAATTTTTGCCATAAAGAAAAGAGGTTACTAATGTAACCTCTCCCCAACTAGAATGACGTATTTAACTCTGCTCAATTATTTAAAACTATCGACCAAACAAAGGATTGTTTCCTTTTGGTATATTAATTGTAACATTTTAAAAAAATATCAACACTTTATAGATTTTTATTTGGTTGGGCTGGCTAGATTCGAACTAGCGCATGTTAGAGTCAAAGTCTAATGCCTTACCGCTTGGCTACAGCCCAATATATATGGGGTGGAAGATGGGACTCGAACCCACGACCTCTAGTGCCACAAACTAGCGCTCTAACCAACTGCGCTACATCCACCATACACGTTATATTAAACGTATATCTAATTTTACATCATAATGAATACATTGTCAATATATTTTTGCTATTTTTTTAATCTTCTTCTGCCCACAATATTAATCTACTTGTTGTATCATCTGTACAAGTTGATAATGATATTTCTCTTTTTCCCTTTGTATCTCTTTCTGAATAATCAAAATCACTAGAACTTGTTGTATATTTTTTATAAATTGAGTATGTAACTTTATTTCCATTTAAATCTGTAATATATATTTTATCTCCTTTATCTAATTTTTTATTATTAGAGAAAAAAGTTCCATCTTTAAAATTATGTCCTACTAAAATCATATTACCTGGCTCATTTGGATTTACTCCAAATAACTTACATATTGAAAGTTCTAAAGCTTCTGGAGTTGCTTCTGCTAAAATAGGATATTTAATATCTATTTTTGGAATTTCTATTTTTCCTATCATTTTATAACCTTTATATTCTGGTAAATCATTATTCCCATTAGAATTGCTATTTCCATTTTGCTGGTTATTTTCTTGATTTAAATTTACATTAGGCTCTATATTCTCTACAATTTCATTTTCTGTTGTATTATTGTTTGGTACATTAGTGTGTATATTATTAACATAATCATCAAATTCATTAAGTGCATCACCTGTTCCAGCTGATATATAATATTTTCTATAATAATCTATTCCCATAAATATAAGTAAACCTATAATTAACACAATAATTACTATTAAAACAATAGTCAAAACTTTACTATATTTGCTGTTAAACATCTGTATCCCTCCCTACTTTTTATCACTCTAAATATATTATAACATACATTTTGTTCATTATCTATAATTATCCTATAATTTTAACACCTAATTTTCTTCCTCCTAGCAAATGGAAATGTAAATGCATTACTTCTTGACCAGCATCCTTACCACAATTTACAATTACTCTAAATCCGTCTTCTTCTATATTTAAATCTTTAGCAATTTTATTTATAGTTTTATATATTTTTCCAATTATGTAATTATCTTCATCTTTAACTTCTAGCAAATTAGCAATATGTTTTTTAGGTACTACAAGTACATGAACTGGTGCCACTGGATTAATATCTTTAAATGCCAAAATTTCATCATCTTCATAAACTTTTTCTGAAGGAATTTCTCCTTTTATTATTTTACAAAAAACACAATCTTCCATTTAAACTCTTTCCTTTCAAATAGACTAATATTTTATTCAAGTATTGCTTTTATTCTTCTAACTCCTGCTGAACTTGATTCTTCTTTTTTAATTTTAAAATGCCCTAATTCTCCTGTATGAGTAACGTGTGGGCCTCCACAAATTTCTTTGCTAAAATCTCCTATTGTATATACTTTTACTTTATCTCCATATTTATTTTCGAATAAGCCAATAGCTCCAGAGTTTCTTGCTTCTTCTAATGTCATTTCTTCACAAGTAACAGTTAAATCTCTTTTTATTTGCTCATTTACTATATCTTCGACTTTTTTTATTTCTTCTGGTGTCATTTTTTGTGGATGATTAAAATCAAATCTTAATCTTTCTACTGTAATATTTGATCCATTCTGAGTAGCATGTTCCCCCAATACTATTTGTAATGCCTTATGTAAAAGATGAGTTGCTGTATGGTATTTTGTTGTTTGTTCATTTTGTTCACCTAATCCACCTTTAAACTTTTGCCCACTACCCATTCTAGATTTTTCTTGATGCTCCTTAAACAATCTATCAAATTCAGAGAAATCAACAGTATAACCTTTTTCTTTTGCTAAATCTGATGTTATTTCTGGTGGAAAGCCATAAGTTTCATAAAGTTTAAACATAGTATATCCATCTATAACTGTTTTATTCTCTTGTTTAATTTTATTTATCATTTTTTCAAACTCTTTTTCCCCATGATAAAGTGTTTTTACAAATTTATCTTTCTCATCTATAATAACTTGTTTTATAATATCTTTTTTTTCAACTAAATAAGGATACATCTCTTTTAAGGTTTCTATATCTAAATCTATTAAATTTCCCAACTCGTTTAAATCTACTTGTAATTTGTTTAAATGTCTAGTCATTCTTCTTATTAATCTTCTTAAAATATATCCTCTATCTATATTACTTGGTCTTCCCCCATCTGCTACAATCATTATGCTAGCACGTAGATGTTCTGTTATTATTCTTCTGCTTTCAATACTATCTACTTTTTGTAAATTAATTAATTCATCCATAATAGGAGCAAATAGTTCAATCTCAAATGGTGTATTCTTTCCTTGCAACAACATTGCCATTCTTTCAACACCCAAACCAGTATCCACATTCTTTTGTTGTAGCTTAGTTAATCTTCCATCTTTTGTTTTATAAAATTCCATAAATACATTGTTCCAAATTTCCACATATTTTCCACACTCACAAGCTGGATTACAATGTTCAGAACATGCTGGTTTACCTGTATCTAAAAACATCTCTGTATCAGAGCCACAAGGTCCCTCTTCTCCTGCTATCCACCAGTTATTATCTTTTCCAAAAAAATATATTCTTTCTTCTGGTATGCCCATTTTTTTCCATGTTTCTGCTGACACAGTATCTCGTGGAACTTCTTCATCTCCTGCAAAACATGTTACAGATAATTTTTCTGGGTTTATTCCTAACTCCTGTGTTAAAAATTCATAGCTCATTTTTATAGATTCTTCTTTAAAATAATCTCCTAATGACCAATTTCCCAACATTTCAAAATATGTTAAATGTCTATTATCTCCAACTTCATCTATATCATTTGTTCTTAAACATTTTTGATAATCTACAAGTCTAGTTCCTTCTGGATGCTTTTCCCCCATCAAATATGGTACTAATGGTTGCATACCAGCTGTAGTAAATAATACAGAAGGATCATTTTCTGGTATTAATGGACTACTTGGAATAACCTTATGACCATGATTTTTAAAATAATTTAAATATTTATTTCTAATATCTATTGCTTTCATTATTTTCACATTCCTTTCAGATAAAATCAAATTAGTTTTTCTTAATTTTTTTAGCATTAGAACATAATATATTTTATTATAACTACAGGTAAAAATCAAGTTATTTTATTTTAGTTTTTTTCATTATTTATATTTAAATAGCATCCAATCGGTAACTAGAAATTACTTTTCCCAAATATATTTTATTTTTTAGTTTACCTAATCATTTATATTAAAAATACAATATTAATAATTAATTTTTTTACTTTTTTCGACATTTTTCTATTTTTGTATAATAAATCTAGACTTTTGTATAATTATAATCTTATTTTTACTTTTCTGAACTATAATAAAAAAAATTAAAAATGGAGGTTATAAAATTGAGTAAAATGTTCAAAGTATATACAGATTTAAAAAAGCAAGATTCTCGTACTGTATATTTATTTAAAAGTGGAATTTTCTTTTTGTGTTTAAATGAAGATGCTGTTCTTATTTCTAACTTATTTAATCTAAAAATAAATCATTTAAATGATACTGTTATAAAATGTGCTTTTCCATGTAACAGCTTAGAAAAATATTTAAAGCAATTTCATTTGCATAATATTATAGCTAAAATAATAGATATTAATAATTTGCAAACTTACACTACTACAGAATATAAAGGTAGTCAAAACACCGAAAAATTGATAAACTATATTGAAAATATTGATATAGATAAGCTTTCCATTTCAGAAGCATATTCAACATTAGAAGAGTTAAAAGAACTTGTAAAAATTATTAGAGGATAATAATATGAAAAGACTTGGAAATTTATATCAAACTACATATAATTTTAATAATATAATAAATGCATTTAATGAAGTTTGTAGAAATACTAAAAATAAAAGAAAAGTTTCTAAATTTAAAGATTATAAATGTCTATATGTTTCTAGAATTCACAATATCTTAAAAGAAAGAAAATATATACCTGGAAGGTACAATGTATTCACAATATATGAGCCAAAAGAAAGAAGAATTGTAAGTCAAAATATGCAGGATAAAATAATTAATCATCTTGTTAGTAGACAAATATTATATCCTGCTTTAATGCCTTGTTTAGTAGATAGTAATGTTGCTTGTAGAAAGAAAAAAGGTACGAGTGAAGGAATTAGACTTGCTCTTTTGTATCATAAAAAATGTAAGATAAAGTATGGAACATATTATATTTTAAAATGTGATATAAAAAAATATTTTGCTAGTATTAATCATGAAATTTTAAAAGAAAAGCTAAAAAGAAAAATTAAAGATAGAGAAGCTTTAAAAATAGTTTTTGATATTATAGATTCTGAAGAAAATGGTCTTAGCATAGGTAATATGACTAGTCAAATTCTAGCAATTTTTTATTTAAATGATTTAGATCATTATATTAAAGAAGTATTAAAAATAAAGTACTATGTGCGCTACCAGGATGATTTTTTACTCTTTCATCCTTCTAAAGAATATTTAAGATCTTGCCTAAATAAAATTAAAAAATTCTTAAATGAAGAAAAACTAGAACTAAATAAAAAAACTAGAATTTTCAAAAATACAAACAACTTTATTTTCTTAGGAAGAAAAAAAGATGGAAGATATGCAAAATATCGTATTATAAAAAGAAAAATAAAGAAAAGAAATTATTTATATAGAGTAGGAAATATTGGACTAGCGTCATTTGCTAATACTATTATATGTTATAAAAATCTACTAACCAAAAAATATAAAGTTTAAGATAAATTTAAACATTTCATCTTAAGCTTTATTATAGCTACCCTTGTTGTATACAGAAAAATAATTGAAAACACTAAAGTATTAAGAAAATAGTCAATTTTTTATAAGCAAAATAAAAAGCAGATTTTTAATCTGCTTTTAAAAATAGTTGCTAAAATATACTCCCTTTCGATTTTACTACTAACAAATATATTTATCTATTTTTTCTTTATCATTAAATCGGCTTTAATGAATGGACAATAGTCTGTTTCTATATTATCTCTTATACAATCTATAATTGCATAACCACAGTTTATAGAAGCTACGGGACGCACGCGATACGTATTGGAGTTCTCGTTGCCATCAGAGTTATACAAGTTGTTGTTGTTCACGTTGCTAGAGCTTACATAGCGCACTTTGAAATTTGCGTTGGTGCTGTTAGCGTTGACGCAGCGAGAATGCATACCATACAACTATGCCCAATTTCACTTAATGCTACTTATCCATCCTACTGTATATTTTACTATATCATCTAATCTTTCTCCAAATTTAAAATATCTTTTTTGGTTAATTATCATTTTTTCATAACAAATATTTAATAAGAAATCTATAATTTTAACTTTTGCAACCATTTTTTCCAGTAATTCTTTTTTTCTTTCACTATTATTTGTTGTATTTGCTTCATAAGCTAATTCTAATAAATCATAACTAGAATTCCTAATTCTGTTTTTTAATTCTATATCCTTTTTAGGAAAATTGTCTAAATTTTTATCTATAGCTAATATTAATTCTCTTATAAAATTAATTACCTTAAACTTTTCTTCTTTCATTTATTATCTTTTCCATTTCACTTAATAGGCTTTTAAAATCTTCTTTTTCTATGTTGTCAATCATATAATTATAAATATTATCTATTCTATTTTTATACTTAATATATATTTTGGCTTTTTCAAAATTTTCCATATATGTGTTTAAATTTTTATTATCAAAAACTTCTTGTACATCATAATTATTTCTTCTGTCTGAAATTAAATAATTTATTTTTTTCTGTTCCAATTTCGAAAGCACTTTATTTAATCCTGTTTCAGCAAATCCACACATACTTACATCTTCCAATGTTTTTAATTGATAGCCAAACAAATACGATAATATATAGGAATCTCTACCATATACATGGTAAAATTTTCCTATCTTTACAAGTACAATATCATTTTTATGAATTTCTTTTATTGCTTTTACAATATTTATAATTCCCATTTTCAACCCCAAAATTATTATATAATTTACATTAAAAAAAGTCAATGTTAATTTTTCTATCGTACACAAAAAAAGCGTGCGATTTTAGATTTCACACACTTTTTGACAAGTTCCATTTACATTTTTAAAAAATCGGTATATTCCAAGCGGACACAAGGCCCGCTCGATATCATAATTTATCGCGCCTGTCTTTCTCTTATTTTATTATCCAAGCTGTATCTGGACTTCCTCCATTTGCTCCTAC